>JAEWDX010000170.1 GCA_023389895.1 Bacillota bacterium | reverse complement strand
ATTGTACGTTATCCTATGGCTATTGTGCGCGGGGAGGGTATCTAATGTTAGTACACAACAAAGGTAATTACACACGAATTGCAAATGATGTAAAGGTTATTCCGGGCGCAAATACATTACAAGAAGCTGAATATATGGATTTCGTTGCACACCCAATCATTAAAGGTTTGATTAAAAGCGGCGAAATTGTTGTACCAGAAGGACAAAAAACCGCTTCTCTCAAGGATTTAGATGCAGATGAAGCAATGAAACTTGTAAAAGATACGTTTTCTATCGAATTTTTAGAGAAATTTAAAGAAGATGAGAAACGCAAAACGGTTTTAGCTGCTATTGATGCTCAAATTGCTGAAATTAAAGGGAACTAATATGAAAGTGAGGTGTATTTTATGCCTACTTTAACAACAATTGAACGTGTGCGCTTATTAGGAGCCGAATTTGAGGCTATTTCTGATGCCCGATTGGAGTTATGTATTGAGGATGCTTCGTTAGAAGTGTCCTCTTTAGGTATTCCTGTGGCGCATCACGAGCGCCTTACGCGCTATTTAGCCGCACATCTAGCCATTTTATCGACAGAACCAAAACAAGCCGTTATACGCGAAAAAGTAGACGTTATAGAGCGTCAATATAGTGATCCAAATAAAAACTTAGGGATTTTAGGCACTAAGTACGGACAAGAATACCAACGAATTTTAGAAGATTTAGCCGAGTTAGAAAAAGATCCGAAAAAACACTTGAATTTGATGGTGATTTAGATGAGTGTACAAATTCAAAACAGGAACAATATTCCTCAAATCATACAGTCACTAAAAGAATTGAGAAAATATGAAATCGAAGTAGGGATTTTCGGAGGTCATGGAGCCGAATATGTCATGATTGCGGCAGTTCATGAGTTTGGAGTAACAATCCGTAAAGGAAGCGGATCAATTGTCATTCCTGAACGGTCATTTTTACGGTCCACATTTGATGAAAAGCAAGATGAATGGGTTAAATTTGTGAAAAAGCAAATGGAACATTTATTAAATCTTCGCATCAATGCTCGAACATTGTGTGAACGACTGGGAGCAAAGATGGTAGCGGATATTCAGGAGAAAATAACCGATTTAGATACGCCACCCAATGCACCAGCTACTATTGCTCAGAAAGGCTCTAGTAATCCGTTGATTGATAGTGGTGGCTTGCGTATGCGTATCACTTACAAGGTGGTGCAAAAATAATGCCTGAAAAAATGCTATTTGCATCGGTAATTGAGGCACAGGGAGTGCCGTTTATCGCCCAAATTAAAGAGGATGGCAAATATATTGATGGTGAGTGGGTCGCAGGACAAGAAGTACCTAAGGAAATGACGGGAATTATTCTACCTCTCAGCAATGACGATTTAAAGTATGCGGAAAACGGCACATATACCGTAAAAGAAAAGAAATTGCTAACCATTGACCAAATACCAGAAGGGACAAAGGTAGAGTACAATGGTCAGAAATATACCCTGCAAGCTTTTAAAGATTATTCCGTATATACAGACGTCAATATATATTTGTTGAGGTGGCGTGAGAAATGAATTTAATGAAATTAATTCGCAATGAAATAAATGCTGATACGTCCATAACAATTATCAGAGCTGACCAGGTAGGGAAATTACCAACCCTTCCATACAGCACATATAAGGTAATCAGCGATAGAAAGGGGCGAGGTCGTGAAAATCTTAGTCACACCGACCAACCAAACGCCCTGATCGAAACAAAATCACAAGAACGCAATGTCACAATTTCAATGAATGCTTATGGAACTTCGCAATCGAACGCTTATGAGGTAGCGCAGCAGCTACGTAAATGGTTCGAGGGGCGAGGTTCTTTCTTTTTAGATAGCTTAGACGTTGCGATTGCAAGTGTTTCTGACGTTACGAATCGTACGACATTTTTAATCGATTCCTACGATGAAAAATGGGGATTCGATGTGATTATTCGCTACAACGAAACAGATGAATATGAAATTGATTACTTTGACAAGGTGGAATATGAAGTAATCGTAGAAAGGGAGTGACAGTATGGCTGCATCTGATAAATCACGTTTCGTCGAGGTCAATATTACTCGAGAAACTAAGCCAGTGAGTGAAAAAGGCTTCGGTTTGCCACTGATGTTGGCAACAAGCAAAGCCTTAAATTATAAGGTTTACACAGATATTTCCGAAGTAGCAGAGGACTTTGAAGAAACTTCACGCGAATATAAATTAGCTACTCGCATGTTTGGACAGTCACCAAAAATTAGAGAGTTGGCTTGCTACGGTGTTGAGTATACTTCGGGAACGGACGATGTAAATGTTTTGTCTGCTGCATTAAATAAACTAGTTAAAACTGACAATGATTGGTTTTACCTAGTGTCAACAGCCAACAGTGATGCAGAAATCAAAGTGCTATGTGAATGGATGTCCACGCAGGAAAAAATTTATGGTGTTACCACTCAAAACATTGCATTAACGGAAGAATTAAAAAATCTATATGAAAATGTATTGTTATCGGTACATGACGATGAACACGCTTATCATGCGGAGGGGCTTATTGCATACGGTGCGCCACAAGTCATCGGCTCATATGTGTTTAGTCATAAACAGGTCAGCGGAGTACGCGCTGCTAAGCTGTCTAATGCGGAGATTAATAAGATCATCGCTAACAACGCCACAACCTGTATCAATGAAATGGGCTGGTTAATCAACGCATCAGGAAAAGCAGTTGGAGGCGAATATTTAGACGTTATTCAAGCTGATTATTTCCTTCGTGCTCGATTGCGTGAAGATATATTCAGACTATTAGCCACAGTGAAAAAAGTTTCTTATACAAATGGAGGAATTACCCAAGTTGTGGCTACCATGGATACACGCTTCAAGGCGGCTTTTCGTCAAGGAATTATTGCAGAAGATGAGAACGAGGAACCAGATTACACAATCACTTTCCCGCGCCGTAAGGATATTCCGAAAAATACGATTGCACAGCGTATTTTACCAGATATTAATTTCCGCTTAGTGATTGCTGGCGGGGTGGAAAAAGCACAACTTAATGGTGTACTAACACTGTAAGGAGGGACTTTAATTGGCTGTACACAATTTTAAACACACACAAGTTATCGTAGCTGGCAATATTATTACTGGCTACGGTGATGGCGATGCTATTTCAGCAGAAGCGAACGAGGATAAGTGGTCACAAAGCGTTGGTGCAGATGGCGGTGTGACCTACAACGAATCCAACAATGAGACAGGTACATTAACATTAAAATTAAAGCCTAGTTCGGCATCTGTACCTGTGTTGCATCAACTTTATAAAAGTGGCGAATCATTTGATTTTATGATTCATGATACAGAATTAAATGTTCGTGCAACTGGTGAAGATTGCCGTATTCAAAAATGGCCAACATTTTCTCGGGCGGAGGAAGAAGAGCCGCGCGAAATTATTATTTTAGCAGCACATTACAAAGAAGATTAATAAATATAAAGAAAATTAATAAATATTAGGAGGAATAAGTATTATGGCATTTCAAGCAAAAACAAAAGAATATACATCAACAGTAGGTAATAAATATACTTTCCAAAATGTGATGAACTCAAAGCAAGCTGAAATTTTAGATGAAGGGACAAGTGTAGCAGGGAAAGTACTTAATTCAAAAATGATGCCTTTGATGTTGAAACATATTGTTGTATCTCCTCAAGAGCTTACAATGGATGATTTTGATACGTGGACTGAATTAGAAGAGGTAACAAGCGAAGCATTTACCTTTCTTCAAACAGGACAATAAAAAAATGTCATTTGCAGGGGTATCTAATATCCCTGCTCGTTATGTAGATAAAGTAAAAGAGAATCTATGGCCATACGTAGTAGCAAAACAATATGGCTTGGATCCGCATATTGTTTCATCATGGGATAACGATTCTATCATCGAAGCTCTTGCGGCATTAAAAGTGATGGGAGTGATTAAGTGAGTAACTCCTTACGTGATATGTATGTAGGTATTAGTATTCGAGATGAAGCAACTAGGATCTTATCACGCATTGATGCTTCGGTGAATAGTCTTGAAGCTAATTTTCGTAGGTTTGGTAGTAATATTAATGGTTCTTTCCGTGGCATGAACGGTTTAAACTCTCGAATTGATGCCTCAGCTGGTAATATGAGAACTTTACAGAGATATACGTCTCAATTAGAACGAGAAATGTCAGAGGCTCGTAGTGAAATGCAACGCATGACTCAACGTATTAGTGATGCAGAAGCTGAAACGGAAAGCCTAAGAAATGAAATGCAACGTGTCAATAATCAAGTGAATAATGCAAATAAATCAATGGGTGTTTTCGGGTTTACGGCTGGTAAAGTCAAAAGTACTATTATAGGTATTGGTACGGCTATAGGTGCGGTTAAAGTGGTCGAAAAAAGCATTAGTATGATTAACGGTGCGGTTGATGGTGCTATTAAACGTGTTGATACATTAGCTGGATTCCCTGTGGTTATGGAAAAAATGGGCTTCTCTTCAGACCTTGCAGACAAATCTATATCCAAACTTTCAGATGGTATTCAGGGCCTACCGACCACACTTGATGGCATTGTTGGTAGCACACAAACTATTTCACTTTTGACAAGAGATTTAGATAAGGCAACAGACACAGCATTATCATTAAATAACGCATTTATTGCTTCAGGGTCAACGTCGGCCGATGCAGAACGTGGTCTAGATCAGTATGTGAAAATGTTGTCAAAAGGTAAAGTTGAGGCGGATAGTTGGTCGACGCTACAAGAAACGATGGGTTTTGCACTTAGCAAAACTGCAGAAGCACTTGGCTATACCGGTAAATCAGCACAACGAGATTTATATACAG
>JAEWDX010000110.1 GCA_023389895.1 Bacillota bacterium | reverse complement strand
GGCGAAAACGTGGCTAAAAAGTCAATGATTGCGAAACAAAAACGCACGCCTAAATACAAGGTACAAGAATATACACGTTGCGAACGTTGCGGACGTCCACATTCTGTATACCGTAAATTTAAGCTTTGCCGTATCTGTTTCCGTGAATTAGCATATAAAGGACAAATTCCTGGTGTGAAAAAAGCTAGCTGGTAAACCCCAAAGTTGGGAAGGAGGTAAAAACAATGGTCATGACAGATCCAATTGCAGATTTGCTAACTCGCATCCGTAATGCGAATATGGTACGTCACGAAAAATTAGAAGTTCCTGCTTCTAATATTAAGAAGGAAGTCGCTGATATCCTTAAGCGTGAAGGATTCGTACGCGATGTTGAATTCATTGAAGACAACAAGCAAGGAATCATTCGCATTTTCTTGAAATATGGTGCAAATAACGAGCGTGTAATCACTGGCCTAAAACGTATTAGCAAACCTGGTCTACGTGTATATGCAAAAGCCGATGAAGTTCCTCGTGTACTTAACGGTCTTGGAATCGCACTAGTTTCTACTTCTCAAGGAGTTCTTACAGATAAAGAAGCTCGCGCTAAACAAGTTGGCGGAGAAGTTTTAGCATACGTTTGGTAATAGAGTTTCTTAATGAATGGAGGTGCAATAAATGTCTCGTATAGGTAAAAAGCCAATTGAAATACCATCTGGTGTTACGATCACTAATAATAACAACACGGTTACTGTAAAAGGACCTAAAGGTGAACTTACACGTTCTTTTCATTCAGATATGTTCATCCAGTTGGAGGACAACATTTTAACAGTTGCTCGTCCATCAGATTCTAAAGAACATCGTACATTACACGGAACAACTCGTGCTTTACTTTTCAACATGGTTCATGGTGTATCTACTGGATTTGAAAAAGGTCTTGAATTAATCGGGGTTGGGTACCGTGCGCAAAAACAAGGGAAGAAACTTGTTTTAAACGTTGGTTACTCTCATCCTGTTGAAATCGAGCCTGAAGAAGGTGTTGAAGTTGAAGTACCTTCTAATACAAAGGTTATCGTAAAAGGAATTAGCAAAGAACGCGTTGGAGCTTTAGCTGCTAACATTCGTGATGTCCGTCCTCCAGAGCCTTACAAAGGAAAAGGTATCCGTTATGAAGGCGAATATGTGCGTCGTAAAGAAGGTAAAACTGGTAAGTAATGCCGCATAAGGTAAACGAAAGGAGTGACTTAAATGATTACGAAGGTTGACAAAAATGCAGTTCGAAAGAAAAGACATGGTCGTGTACGTGCGAAGCTTTCAGGAACTGAAGTTCGTCCTCGTTTAAATGTGTTCCGTTCTAATAAGCATATTTATGCTCAATTAGTTGATGATGTTAAGGGAGTTACTATAGCAAGTGCTTCTACTTTAGATAAAGAAGTAAGTCTAGAATCTACAAATAACGTTGATGCAGCTGTCAAGGTCGGAGAATTAGTTGCAAAACGTGCAGTAGAAAAAGGAATTAAAGCTGTTGTATTCGACCGTGGAGGATATTTATATCATGGCCGCGTAAAAGCGTTAGCAGATGCTGCCCGCGAGAACGGTTTAGAATTTTAATAGACAAAGGAGGGACACAATAAGATGCGTCGTATTGACCCAAACAAACTTGAACTTGAAGAACGTGTAGTTACAGTTAATCGCGTAGCGAAGGTTGTTAAAGGTGGACGTCGTTTTCGTTTCTCTGCACTAGTAGTTGTGGGTGACAAAAACGGTAATGTTGGCTTTGGTACAGGTAAAGCACAAGAAGTACCAGAAGCAATCCGCAAAGCGATTGAAGATGCTAAGAAGAACTTAATCGAAGTACCAATGGTGAACACTACAATTCCGCACCAAGTAATTGGTAAATTCGGTGCTGGTGAAGTTCTTTTAAAACCAGCTTCTGAAGGTACTGGAGTTATCGCTGGTGGTCCAGTTCGTGCAGTACTTGAACTTGCAGGTGTTGGTGATATTTTATCTAAATCATTAGGTACAAATACACCAATCAATATGGTTCGTGCTACTCTACAAGGATTAACTCAATTAAAACGTGCTGAAGATGTAGCGAAATTACGCGGAAAATCAGTAGAAGAACTGTTAGGATAAGGAGGGAAATCAAATGGCGAATAAACTAGAAATTACCCTCACTCGCAGCGTGATTGGTCGTACTAATGATCAACGCGAAACAGTTAAAGCTCTTGGACTAAAGAAAATGCACCAAACAGTTGAGCAACAAGATAATCCTGCTATTCGCGGAATGATCAACAAAGTAGCTCACCTTGTTACGGTAAAAGAAATATAATTTTCACTCTTCTACAAAATAAGGAGGTGCCAATATGAAACTTCATGAATTAAAGCCTGCAGAAGGTTCTCGTCAAGAACGGAAACGTAAAGGACGTGGAATCGGTTCTGGTAATGGTAAAACTGCCGGTAAAGGTCATAAAGGACAAAACGCTCGTTCTGGTGGTGGTGTTCGTCCAGGATTTGAGGGTGGACAAACACCTTTGTTCCAACGTTTACCTAAACGTGGCTTTACAAACATTAACCGTAAAGAATATGCAATCGTTAATCTTGATGTACTTAATCGCTTTGAAGATGGAACTGAAGTTACTCCAGAACTTCTTATCGAAACAGGTATAGTTAAGAACGAAAAAGCAGGAATCAAAATTCTTGCTAAGGGCAACGTTGAGAAAAAGCTTACAGTTAAAGCTCATAAATTCTCCTCTGCTGCTAAGGAAGCGATTGAAGCTGCCGGCGGTAGTCTCGAGGTGATTTAATGTTTCAGACAATCTCCAATTTAATGCGCGTGGGTGATATAAGAAGGAAGATTCTATTCACCCTTTTAATGCTGGTTATATTCCGTATTGGTACGTTCATTCCTGTTCCTGGAGTAAATTCAGAAGTTTTAAAAGCACAGGATGAATTCAATGTATTTGGACTTTTAAATACATTTGGCGGTGGGGCACTTAAGAACTTCTCAATCTTAGCAATGGGAATTATGCCATATATTACAGCATCCATTATCATTCAATTATTGCAAATGGATGTTGTACCAAAGTTTACAGAATGGTCTAAGCAAGGAGAAGTTGGTCGTCGTAAGCTTGCTCAATTTACACGCTACTTCACAATTGTCCTTGGATTTATTCAGGCATTTGGGATGTCTTATGGTTTTAATAATCTTGCAGGTGGGCAATTAATTAAAAATCCTGGAGTCGGTACTTATTTTGTCATCGCCATCGTATTAACAGCAGGAACGGCATTCTTATTATGGCTTGGTGAGCAAATTACTGAAAAAGGCGTTGGAAATGGAATCTCCATCATTATCTTCGCTGGGATCGTAGCTGGTATTCCGAATGTGATTAACCAAATCTATGCTCAGCAATTTGAAAATGCTGGAGAACAATTATTCCTTCGTATCGTTACAGTCGTACTAATTGTTGTGGCAATTATTGCAATTGTTGTTGGTACGATCTTTATCCAACAGGCTTTAAGGAAAATTCCAATTCAATATGCTAAGCGTATGGTTGCGGGAAAAAGTCCCGTAGGAGGACAATCAACACACTTACCATTAAAAGTGAATGCTGCTGGTGTAATCCCAGTTATCTTTGCAGTCTCTTTCATCGTCACTCCTAGAACGTTTGCTTCATTCTTCGAGCAAAACGATGTCACCATGTGGATCATAAAAGTGTTTGATTACTCTCATCCGATTGGAATGCTCTTATACAGTGCGTTAATTATTGCGTTTACTTACTTTTATGCTTTTATCCAAGTAAATCCGGAACAAGTTGCGGATAACTTGAAAAAGCAGGGGGGATACATTCCAGGTATTCGTCCAGGGAAAAGTACACAGGAATATTTAACTCGGGTCTTATATCGTTTGACATTTGTAGGTGCTCTCTTCCTTACTGCAATTGCAATTTTACCAGTTCTCTTTATTAATATAGCTGGTCTGCCGCAATCTGCTCAAATTGGTGGAACAAGCTTACTCATTGTTGTTGGGGTAGCCCTTGATACAATGAAGCAGCTTGAATCTCAATTAGTTAAACGTCATTATAAAGGCTTCATAAAATAATCTTGTTTTTAGGGGGCTTATCGTTCCCTAAAAACAAACCTAGATCATAGGGGGAATTCAAGTGAACTTAGTATTAATGGGGCTCCCTGGTGCTGGTAAAGGCACTCAAGCAGAGAAAATTGTCCAAAAATACGATATCCCTCATATTTCAACAGGAGACATGTTTCGGGCAGCTATTAAAGATGAAACGGAACTAGGTCTAAAAGCAAAGTCTTATATGGATAAAGGCGAGCTTGTTCCTGATGAAGTAACAATTGGAATTATTCGTGAAAGATTAGCAAAGGATGACTGTGAAAATGGCTTCCTACTTGATGGTTTTCCACGAACAGTTGCTCAAGCTGAGGCATTGGAGAGTATCCTAGCTCAATTGGGTAAGAACATTGATTATGTTATTAATGTTGACGTTGATAAGGAGATATTAATGGATCGACTTACAGGTCGTCGTATTTGTAAGGACTGCGGTGCTACTTATCATCTTGTTTTTAATCCACCAGCAAAGGCCGGTGTATGCGATCGTTGTCATGGTGAGCTTTATCAACGTGCTGATGATAATGAAGAAACTGTCCAAAATCGCCTTGACGTGAATATTAAACAAACGAAACCATTGCTAGATTTCTACGAAACAAAAGGTTATTTACGCAATATTAATGGTCAACAAGAAATCGATAAAGTATTTTCTGAGTTGGATGAATTACTCGGGGGCTTGCAATAATGATTATTTGCAAAACGCCGCGTGAAATTGATATAATGCGTGAGGCCGGCAAAATCGTAGCATTAACTCATCAAGAACTGAAGAAGCATATTGTGCCTGGCATTACAACAAAGGAATTGGATGTTATTGCCGAAAAATTTATACGAGATCATGATGCAGTTCCATCCTTTAAAGGTTATAATGGTTTTCGTGGTAGCATTTGTGCTTCGGTAAATGATGAGCTTGTTCATGGCATCCCTTCCGAAAGGGTGTTAAAAAACGGTGATATCATTAGTATAGATATTGGTGCTAAATATAACGGTTATCATGGTGACTCTGCTTGGACATATTCTGTAGGCAGTATTGATGAGGAGACTCAGAAATTACTAGATGTAACTGAGCATTCCTTGTTTTTGGGCTTAGAGGAAGTAAAGCCAGGTGAGCGTCTATCGAACATCTCACATGCGATTCAAACATATGTAGAACAGAATGGCTTTTCCATTGTTCGCGAGTATGTTGGCCATGGAATTGGGCAAGACTTACATGAGGCTCCGCAAATTCCTCATTATGGTCCACCAAATAAGGGTCCGCGTTTGAAACCGGGAATGGTATTGTGTGTTGAACCAATGGTAAATGCAGGAAGCCGCTATGTGAAAACATTGGCCGATAACTGGACAGTTGTAACGGTTGACGGAAAGATGTGTGCCCATTTTGAGCATACTATTGCAATTACTGAAACAGGTTACGAAATCCTAACGCATGTGCTATAATAAAAAGGTTGTGTGAAATAGCCTAATAGGTTCGGCAAGTAAACGAATCCGGTCGTGTAATAGATGGAATTGAATTCGTATTTTTTGGAAGAAGGGAGAATGTTCGGTGGCGAAAGACGATGTAATTGAAATTGAAGGCACTGTGACTGATACGTTACCAAATGCCATGTTTAAAGTTGAATTAGAGAATGGTCATACTGTGTTAGCTCATGTTTCTGGTAAAATTCGCATGCACTTTATTCGTATTTTACCTGGGGATAAAGTAACAGTAGAGCTCTCTCCATATGATTTAACCCGCGGAAGAATCACTTACCGTTTTAAATAACTAAAGACTCCGAACTATTAAGGAGGTTAGGATAATGAAAGTAAGACCATCAGTTAAGCCGATCTGTGAGAAGTGTAAAGTTATCCGCAGACGTGGTAAAGTTATGGTTATCTGTGAAAACCCTAAACACAAACAAAAACAAGGTTAATAATAAGGAGGTGCGCATATAGATGGCACGTATTGCTGGTGTTGATATTCCACGTGAAAAACGTGTAGTAATCTCATTAACTTACATCTATGGTATTGGGAAAAATACTGCACAGAAAGTTTTAGCGGATGCTGGTGTTTCTGAAGACACACGCGTTCGTGATTTAACGGAAGATGAATTAAATAAAATCCGTGAAATTATCGATAAATTAAAAGTTGAAGGTGACCTTCGTCGTGAAGTTTCCCTTAATATTAAGCGTCTAATGGAGATCGGATGCTACCGTGGTCTTCGTCATCGCCGTGGCTTACCGGTTCGCGGACAAAATACAAAAAACAACGCTCGTACACGCAAAGGTCCTCGTAAGACTGTAGCGAACAAGAAGAAATAATCGGTAAAGGAGGTATTTTAAATGGCACGTAAAACTAATACACGTAAACGCCGTGTAAAAAAGAATATTGAACAAGGTGTTGCACACATTCGTTCTACTTTCAATAACACTATCGTAACGATTACTGATGCACATGGGAATGCACTTTCTTGGTCAAGTGCTGGAGCTCTAGGATTTAAAGGTTCTCGTAAATCTACTCCTTTCGCAGCTCAAATGGCGGCTGAAACTGCAGCAAAGGCTTCTATAGAGCACGGAATGAAAACTCTAGAAGTTACAGTAAAAGGTCCTGGTGCTGGTCGTGAAGCTGCTATTCGTGCACTTCAAGCTGCAGGTCTTGAAGTAACGGCTATTAGAGACGTAACTCCAGTTCCACATAATGGATGTCGTCCACCAAAACGTCGTCGTGTTTAATTTTTCTGTATAAATTTTGTATCCTTGACTATAATGGGATATGATAGACAGGTTTTTCATTTATATAGAATTTTTTCCAGATGTTGTATGCAAGACGGGAACGTATACATGGGGGAATTTCGGTTAGAGAATGCTAGCCGAGGTTTCGACGTTTTGAAGGAGGGTATATTTTCATGATCGAAATAGAAAAACCAAAAATCGAAACGGTTGAGATCAGCGATGATGCCAAGTATGGTAAGTTCGTCGTAGAGCCACTAGAGCGTGGATATGGTACTACACTAGGTAACTCCTTACGTCGTATTCTATTATCCTCACTACCAGGTGCCGCTGTGACTGCGGTTCAAATTGATGGAGTACTTCATGAGTTCTCAACAATTGAAGGCGTTGTTGAAGATGTAACATCGATCATTTTAAACATTAAAAGACTTGCGCTTAAAATTTACTCAGATGAAGAAAAAACTCTAGAAATCGATGTTCAGGGCGAAGGCATTGTGAAAGCAGCTGACATAACCCATGATAGTGATGTGGAAATTCTGAATCCAGATCTTCACATTGCGACACTTGGAACAAATGGTCACTTACGCATGCGCTTGACTGCGAAACGTGGACGCGGCTATACCCCAGCAGTCCAAAACAAAAGAGAAGATCAGCCGATTGGTGTGATTCCGATCGATTCCATCTATACTCCAGTTTCTCGTGTTTCTTATCAGGTAGAAAATACTCGTGTAGGTCAATCGACTAACTATGATAAGTTAACATTTGATGTATGGACTGACGGAAGTACTGGTCCACAAGATGCGGTTGCACTTGGTGCAAAAATCTTAACTGAGCATTTGAATATCTTTGTCGGGTTAACGGACGAAGCTCAAAATGCCGAAATCATGGTTGAAAAAGAAGAAGATCAAAAAGAAAAAGTACTTGAGATGACAATTGAGGAGCTTGATCTTTCAGTTCGTTCATATAACTGTTTAAAACGTGCTGGTATCAATACCGTTCAAGAATTAGCAAATAAGACGGAAGAAGATATGATGAAAGTTCGTAATTTAGGCAGAAAGTCTCTTGAGGAAGTTAAAAACAAACTAGAAGAACTTGGCTTAGGTTTGCGTAAGGATGATTGATTCCTTAACAAAAGCATAATTTAAGCTTGATTGTGATATTGCATAACGAATGACTTCAACAAAGGAGGGAAACTTTCATGGGATACAGAAAGTTAGGACGTACTAGTTCCCAACGTAAGGCGATGCTACGTGACTTAGCAACAGATTTAATCATCAATGAGCGTATTCAAACAACTGAAACTCGTGCGAAAGAACTTCGTTCAGTTGTTGAGAAAATGATCACTCTTGGAAAACGCGGCGATTTACATGCTCGTCGTCAAGCAACTGCATACATTCGCAATGAGGTAGCAAATGCTGAAACAAAACAAAATGCTGTACAAAAATTATTCAGCGATATCGCTCCTCGTTATGAAGAGCGCCAAGGTGGATATACTCGTATCATGAAAATGGGTCCTCGTCGTGGAGACGGCGCACCAATGGTGATTATCGAGTTAGTATAATTTCTTTCATTGATTAGGGGCAGGACAGTATGTTCTTGCTCCTATTTTTAAAAACGAGTCATTAAAAATGAGCGTTACGATGAGCATATATAGCTAGTTTGAACTAGACTCCGCTTTTCGCAGTGATATCTAGCTACGGCGGCTAGGGGCTCGAGGTCATAAGTCAATCCATCAAGTAGGTGAAAGAACAACCTACTCGCTGGCTCGTCTTATGCTTGAGGCCCACAGGATGTGGGTCATGTAGACGTTGCCACAGGACGTGGCGATTTTAGTCTGCGTTCCTTTATTGGGCAAGCCGCCTCCGCTTTAAAGTATGTCTCGTCTAGCTCTTGCATGCACCTTTTCGGGTTCTTTTCGTATTTGCGTTGCAGGTATATCTGCTTTCGGAGAGGTGCAGGCTTTTTTATTTTATAATAGTGAGGAACAATGTTTTACATGAGCTTGTAATCGACTATTATTAATAGTCTTTGAGTGTTCAACCAGAGATTAATTGAATAGTGAAGGCAGCTTTTTAACAAGTATTCACTGTCAAACTACAGGCTCGCCAAAATGGCGGCTTTTTTATTAGGAAAAAGTCGTTTAGAATAGAGAGATGAGATAGCCGAGAGGAGGAGCAGCAATGAGCAAGAAGCCGCTAGTTCAACTAGACAAAGTATCCTTTCAATATGATATTGATGCTGATTATGCACTTAGAGATGTGTCATTTGAGATCTATGAAGGGGAATGGCTTGCAATTGTTGGTCATAACGGATCTGGAAAATCAACACTTGCTAAGCTTTTGAATGGATTGCAGTTTCCGAAAGAAGGTTCAATAATAGTAAATGGAATGCTGCTTACAGAGGAAACAGTTTGGGAAGCGAGAAAACAAATTGGAATGGTTTTTCAAAATCCTGATAATCAGTTTGTCGGAACAACGGTTCAGGATGATGTGGCTTTTGGTTTAGAAAACATCGGAATTCCTAGAGAAGAAATGATTAAAAGAGTTAATTTTTCATTAGAAAAAGTGAAAATGGCACAATTTCTTGATCAAGAGCCACACCATCTGTCTGGTGGTCAGAAGCAAAGGGTGGCGATTGCAGGAGTGATCGCCTTAAGACCATCAATTATTATTCTCGATGAAGCTACATCAATGCTTGATCCGCGAGGTCGAGAAGAAGTTTTAGAAACGGTTCGAGATTTAAAGAAGGATCATAGAATGACGGTTATTTCGATTACGCATGATCTAGAGGAAGCTGCAAAGGCGGACAGAATGATTGTCATGAATAAAGGTGAACTTTATCGGGAAGGCACGCCCGAGGAAATCTTTCAAATGGACGAGGAGCTTATAGAGCTTGGTCTGGATATTCCTTTTCCCGTTAAAGTGAGCAAGGTTTTAAGAGAGGAAGGCATTTCCCTTTCGAAGCATTTCTTATCTGAAGAAGAGTTGGTGGCAGAATTATGGACATCTCACTACAAAATGTAGAATACCGTTATCAAGTGGATACACCTTTTGAGCATCTTGCGATAAAGGATGTTTCAATTGATATCCCATCGGGGACATTTTTGGCGATTATTGGGCATACTGGTTCTGGAAAATCAACGGTACTTCAGCATTTAAATGCTTTATTGAAACCAACAGTGGGCAAGGTTGTAATCGGTGATAAAGAAATTACCGCTGCTAAAAAGCAAAAAAATTTGAAAGAGGTCCGGCAAAAGGTAGGGATTGTCTTTCAATTTCCTGAGCATCAATTATTTGATGAAACGGTAGAAAAGGATATTTGCTTTGGTCCAATGAATTTTGGTGTTTCAGAGGAAGAGGCGAAAAGAAGGGCAAGAACGGCAATTTTGCAAGTAGGTCTTCCAGAAGAATTATTAGCGAAGTCTCCCTTTGATTTATCGGGTGGACAAATGCGCAGAGTGGCGATTGCAGGTGTGCTCGCAATGGAGCCGGATGTCATCGTATTGGACGAGCCAACAGCTGGTCTTGATCCACGGGGACGGAAGGAAATTATGGAGATGTTCAATACTCTTCATAAAGAGAGAAATCTTTCAACCATTCTAGTGACACACAGCATGGAGGATGCCTCAAAATATGCTGATCAAATCGTCATTATGAAAAATGGTGAAGTGTATAAGAAAGGAACACCTGATGAAATTTTTTCATACCCAGAAGGATTGCTTCAGCTTGGGTTGGATGTTCCAGAGGTTGTTCGTTTACAACAGAAAATCGAAGAGAGATTTCAAACGAAATTATCGAAAACGCATTTAACCGTTGAGGGACTAACAGAGGAAATTGTTGTGTTAGTGAAGGGGGGACGGTAGACATGATGGAGAAAATGATTTTGGGCCGTTATGTACCTGCTGAGTCAATCATCCATCGGATGGACCCGCGTTCTAAGCTGACACTTATTTTTCTATTTGTTTGTATCGTTTTTATCGCAAATAATAGTTTAACCTATGGTGCGCTCCTTATTTATACTTTATTAATGGTTTCACTGTCTAAAGTGCCATTTCGATTTATTATTGGTGGACTGAAGCCTGTTCTTTGGCTCGTTCTTTTTACATTAATTTTACATTTGTTTTTAAACAAAGAAGGGGCAGTTATTTTTCAGGCGGGCTGGTTTACCATTTATGAAGAAGGATTAAGACAAGGACTCTTTATTTCTTTACGCTTCTTTTTGCTTATTTTAATGACTTCCATTCTTACATTAACAACTACACCGATTGAAATCACAGATGGGCTCGAAAGCTTGCTGCATCCATTAAATAAGGTGAAATTCCCGGTGCATGAGCTTGCGCTCATGATGTCGATTTCGCTTCGATTTATTCCGACATTAATGCAGGAAACAGATAAGATTATGAAGGCGCAAACAGCTAGAGGGGTAGATTTCTCTAGTGGACCAATAAAAGAGCGTGTAAAGGCGATTATTCCACTGCTTATTCCACTGTTTGTCAACTCTTTTAAAAGAGCAGAGGAATTAGCGACTGCGATGGAAGCGCGAGGCTATCGTGGTGGAGAAGGACGGACAAGATACCGTCAGCTTAGCTGGGGCATGGCTGATACATTGATGATCCTATTATTCGTTTTTCTCACAGTCCTATTAGTCGTATTGCGAACATAATGAGGTTTGTTTATGAAAAGGTATAAATGTATTGTTGCCTATGATGGTACGAGATTTGCTGGCTACCAAGTTCAGCCGAATAAGATAACTGTTCAAAGTGAAATAGAAACAGCTTTGACGAAGCTTCATAAAGGTACCCCTGTGAAAATAACAGCCTCTGGGAGAACGGATGCAGGTGTCCATGCAAGAGGGCAGGTCATTCATTTTGATTCTCCACTTCAGATTCCAGAGTCAAAATGGGAAATTGCGCTTAATTCTTCGCTGCGAAATGATATTGTCGTAATGAGTGTCGAAGAGGCAGCTGTGAGTTTTCATGCGAGATTTGATACAGTAGGGAAAGAATATCGCTATTTCGTTCACCGATCAGGAAAAAGTGATCCGTTTAAGCGCAATTATGCTTATCATTATCCATATTCATTAAACATGCCTAATATGAAAAAGGCAGCTGCTAATTTGGTAGGCACATATGATTTTACAAGCTTTTGTTCGGCGAAAACAGATGTAGATGAAAAGGTGAGAGAGATAAGCGAGATTGAGCTTTACGAAGAAGGTGGGCAGCTTATCTTCCGCTTTGTCGGCAATGGGTTTCTTTATAATATGGTACGAATTTTAGTTGGGACGCTTTTAGAGGTAGGTTCAGGGGCAAGAGAGCCTAACTCAATGTTAGAGATAATCGCTATGAAAGACCGTTCTGCTGCGGGAAAAACAGCTCCAGCACATGGATTGTATTTATGGCAGGTTTTTTATTAAAAAAACTTTTTAAAACAACTCAACCAAGCGTAACATTTTATTGACAATAGCGACCAAAAAGTGTATCATAGCAAAGGTATTGTTATTAAAACCACGATAAGCCCCGGAACTTATTGTGTCTAAGATAAATGAACCAATGAAATTATGATAATGGAATTTTTAGGAGGTAAAGAAATGCGTACAACGTTTATGGCGAATTCACAAACAATCGAACGTAAGTGGTACGTGGTTGATGCAGAAGGCAAAACTTTAGGTCGCCTTGCTAGTGAAGTTGCATCAATTCTACGTGGTAAACATAAACCAACTTTTACACCACATGTTGATACTGGTGATCATGTAATTATTATTAATGCGGCAAAGATTGAATTAACAGGTAAGAAGTTAACTGATAAAATCTACTACCGTCATACAAATCACCCTGGTGGTTTGAAAACGAGAACGGCTCTTGAAATGCGTACGAACTATCCTGAGAGAATGTTAGAGCTTGCTATTAAAGGTATGCTTCCAAAGAACACTCTAGGACGCACAATGTTCAAGAAATTACACGTATATGCTGGCGCTGAACATAAGCACCAAGCTCAACAACCTGAAGTTTACGAACTTCGTGGAATTTAAGGGAGGTTATTAATTTGGCACAGGTTCAATATATTGGCACTGGTCGTCGTAAGAGCTCCGTTGCACGAGTTCGTTTAGTACCAGGCGATGGAAAAGTTATTATCAACGATCGTGAAATTGAAAGCTATATCCCATTTGCAGCATTACGCGCAGTTGTAAATCAACCGCTAGTAGCTACTGAAACTCTTGGCAGCTATGATGTGCTTGTAAATGTACACGGTGGAGGCTACACTGGTCAAGCTGGTGCAATCCGCCACGGTATCGCTCGTGCGTTACTTCAAGTTGATCCAGAGTACCGTCCAACATTAAAGGCTGCAGGTCTATTAACTCGTGACGCTCGTATGAAAGAACGTAAAAAATACGGTCTTAAAGGCGCTCGTCGTGCACCTCAGTTCTCAAAACGTTAATATCCCTTGTGTATCAAGGAAAACAGCCTGTTCCAACAAAACGTGGAACAGGCTGTTTTATAGTAAAATGAAGGTTTTGACTGGAATTCGACTGGAAATTTTTTGGATTTCTTATGTTGGTTTGGGGAATAAATGCACCAGAAGATAATTGATTTTTTTTATCTATCGCCTATAAAAATGAATTGGAAATTCAAATCTTTATCATATTGAAAAGTAACAAGATGTCTTTCGTCAGTTTCAAGTTCGTCAATAAAATATGTTACACCTGTACCTTCGGAGTGATTGTTAAAACTAGAAATAAACATAGCATTACCGACAGCTCGGGGTTGTAGACCGCACCAATCCGAATGCAACGGCTACAGGTAGGGATTCAGCTTTATCAACGCCAGCAGCGTCATCTGAGCAATTAAAGTCTGTGCTTGCACAATACACTACAAGTCCAATTGATTTTTTTCAGAGCTTTGCTTTGGAAGAAAATCAAGACGCAGATTTGCAATAGCAGGAGGCGATGTCTGGTACATTACCGACTCGGATGCTCAGAAGTTGAAAAGTAATATTGCTTTTTCATCGGACAATCAGTTTGATGAGCCCGTTATCTGGACAGTGGATGACACCACTCTTTTTAAATACGAAGATATTCCGGGCGGCAGCAGTTCACAATCCTATGACTGGTATATAAAAGATGGGAAGCCGATTGAAATTCCCCACACCGGTATGCTTCTTACCTACACATCGGTAACGGTCAATTTACCACAATAGGTAAAAGCTTTGATTTGGTATTTACAGATGGACTGGGAGCAGGATACACTTATAAACGTTATTACCTGTATTGGACAATGGATGGGATGAATGAATATGGCGGGATAAAAAAGAATTAGCAGCAGCTATTAGAATTGAAAGGCGCGAAAGAAATCATGGATGTCATTACCGCGACCGGACATACCATCGATGAAATATATTATCGTGCAAACCATATTATTCATATCAATTATCATTCCGGCGATAAGCAAAATGGCAATTTTGATAATATCACGCTCGTAGTTAAAGATAACATGGTTACACTCCAAACGGTGTCGGCAGCGAGCAATTCTAAAGTAGAGAATTTAACCATGAGCAATTTAAGTGATTTTTCCTACGGAGGCATCTATCAGGCTTCACTTTTTTTCGATATTGCAACATATCCTGATGGGATTCCGAACCTATAGTCTTTGCTTTCTAGTAGTTTTTCGGGAAGCACCCCTTTTGATATGGAGAATTTTATTTATTAGTACATTTTAGGAGGATTAATATGAGAAAAAAGTTGATCATCGCTGCATCACTTATTTTTACGCTTACCTTTTTATTAATTGGAGGGGCATTTGCTAGTGGAAAGATTACAATTGTTGTAAATGGTCAAACAGTACCTACTGATGTTTCCCCTCGCAATATTGATGGAAGAGTGATGGTTCCTATTAGTACGATTTCTAAGGCATTAGGTGCTAATGTAACCTGGGATTCTAAAAATCAAACCGTAATTATTAATCAAAAAAACGGAACTTTGGTTTCTACTCCTGATCTATGGAATGAGAAATTAAATCTGGATGGAGGAGAATGGGCAGAGATTGTATCTTTAATCAATAAGTATTTTGTTACATATGATTCAAGGGATGAAGAAGCTTGGAAAAAAACAATAGCCCCTAGTTACTTGGATAATGGTTCAGTCGAACTACCAGGAGGAGGAGTATATCCTTCCATTTTAGAGTTAAAAATAGTAGATGCTAAAAAAATAGTAGATGTTAAAAGAACAGGAGAAGGTAGAAGCAATAAAGATCAATACAAAGTACGTGTGAAAATAGTTCATTACATGAACTTATCTACACCGTTTGTGGCTGAATGGGACTTTGATGTAGCTTCATATATGAGCAAGGGATACCTAATAGATTACGCAAATATAATCAATGATACCTACTTAAAGAATTATACTGTTTTCCCTGGTTTAACATTCCAAGATGTTTCTGATATACCCTATTAAAGAATAATACCGTTTTCCCTGGTTTAAGATGTCTCTGAATAAATGTTATATATGATATATAAAGAACTCCATAGCTTATCGGGGAATTTCCAATAAGCTATGGGGTTCTTTATTTCAGCGTACTTTCGCTAGTTATTTCTGAAAGACCAGATAGTACAAACATCGTAAACCTGTTCTCGGATAAAGTGGTTGAAATCACTAATTTTGAAGATAAAAAGAGTTTTGTGCCTGTTTACTGTAAATGAGCAAACAATAAACTTCGACGAACGGCTTCATATTGTTGAACTAAGCGGGCAGGAAATTTAATTAAAACATGCGAGATAGCAACATTATGAAAATTGAATTCGTCTATTTTAGAACAGAGGGAGGCAAAAAATGAATATGATTTCAACCAAAGATGCCTTAAAATATACACCATTTTATATACAGGCAGTAAACTATTATTCGTAAAAGTATTCAACTAACATCTATTCATTGGTTCAAATTGGTTCAAGTAATATCATTTTCAATACTTTTTCATACGTTTTTATCCATTTGTAATTTCATGAAACGTTGATATAAATGGATTAGGATGTATTCAATGTAACTGGAATTTGTCTTTGTATTTCTCAAAACGTTAATTATTGGCGTTTCAAGGCTCTCAAACCTTTTGGTTTGAGGGTCTTTTTTTTGACTATTGCTCGTGACGTTGCGTTATATATTATAGTAAGGATAAGGAGGTCTCTATATGGTGAAAAAGGACTTTTTAACAGTTGGTGAACTGGCAAAAGAGATGGACGTAACGGTTCGTACTTTACAATACTATGATAAGGAGGGGGTTTTAAAGCCTTCAGCAAAAAGCGAGGGTGGACGCCGTCTTTATTCAAAAAAGGATTTAGTTAAACTACATCAAATTCTATCATTAAAGTATTTGGGATTTTCTTTAGACAAAATTAAAAAAATGATGTTGTCCTTGGATAAGCCTGATGAGGTCGCTTTAGTTTTGGAAAAACAGTATATGGTTGTGGAAGAACAAATCAAGAATCTACAAACAGCGCTTGCTGCTATTAATGCCTTGCGTGAGGAGGTTCTTTCGATTGAGGATGTGAATTTTAGTAAATATGCCGATATTATTTCACTTTTGAAAATGGAAAATAAAAACTATTGGGTGTTGAAATTGTTTGATGATAAATTATCAGATCATGTACGGGATAGGTTTGGGGACAACGGAGAAATGGGTGCTGAACTTTTTAAAACATATACGACTATTCTTGAAGAAGCTGTTCAGTTAAAAAAGCAAAATGAGCCGTTTGAAAGTAAAAAAAGCCTAGAACTTGCGGAAAAATGGTGGAAGATGATTACTGAGTTCACTGGTGGAGATATGAGCTTACTGCCTCAGCTAATGTCATTTAACGAAAATAAAAAGGGATGGAATGAAGAAATAGCTGCAATGCAAAAACAAGTAGATGACTATATCGGACGAGCACTTATGTGCTACTTTTCAGAAAATGGAATATCTATTCCTGAAATGGAGGGATAATTTTGAATCCAATAATCAATGTTAAAAACTTGAAAAAAAGCTATGGCCAGAATCATGTGCTAAAGGGAATGTCTTTTTCAGTAGAAAAGGGCGAAGTCTTCGCACTGCTAGGAACAAATGGTGCTGGAAAGACAACCGCACTTGAATGTTTAGAGGGTATCCGTAAATATGATGATGGCATCATAACGATTCATGGCAAGATAGGCGTACAGCTGCAATCTTCTTCATTAACTCAAAATATGAAGGTTATGGAAGCAATACGACTCTTTACTAAATGGAACGGTGTTGCGATTGATATGAAATACCTTGAAAGACTGGGGGTTGCCCAACTTAAAAATAAGCGATATGGTGAGCTTTCAACGGGACAAAAACGACGCTTGCATCTTGCTTTAGCCATGATAGGAAACCCGGATATTGTATTTTTGGATGAGCCGACTGCAGGTTTAGATGTTGAGGGCAGGGTCTCGCTCCATGATGAAATACGGTTAATGAAAAGTCAGGGTAAAACAATTATTATGGCAAGCCATGACATGGCAGAGGTAGAAGAACTTTGCGATAGAATAGCTATTTTAAAAGATGGTGAAATTGCGTTCATTGGGACGGCGAACGAACTGACTGAGCATATGCAAGGAGTTCATAGAATACATATTAGATTTTCTGCGCCCCTTGAAATGGCTCAGCTTGTTTACAGCATATATAAAAACGAGGAGAGGGGTTATGCTGTTTTTGAAACGGACAGTCTTGAAGACTGCTTACTTGAATTAGCATCATTAGCCAAAAAACATTCCATTCATATTCGAGATATTAAAATGGAAAACACGACTTTAGAGCAACGGTTTATGGATATAGCGAGGGAGGGAAGATGATGAGTGCATTTTTGTATAGTGTTGCCCTGCAATGGAAGCTAGATATACGAAATAAAGGAATACTCATGACCTATTATGTAGTTCCCCTTGTATTCTTTGGGTTTATGGGAAGTATGTTTACTTCTATTGATCCAATTGCCTATAAGACATTAATTCAATCCATGACTGTATTTGGTGTCACGATGGGAGCCATTTTAGGCTCACCGATACCATTAGTAGAGCTGTACAGCAGCGATATGAAAAAGGTATATACAGTTAGCGGCATACCTCTTTGGATATCTGTAGTCACCAACATTATTTCGGGCTTTATTCATTTGATGATAATGAGCCTAATAATCTTTTTTATAGCTCCTCTTGCATTTAATGCCGCCACTCCGAATAACCTTGTAACGTATTTTATCTCACTTATTATTTTTATTGTCGCTTGCCTTTGCGTGGGTACAATATTGGGGCTACTTGTAAAAAGCACAGCAAAGCTGACAATGGTCGCACAGTTTATTTTCCTACCTTCCATTATGTTATCGGGCATTATGTTTCCGTCTGATATGCTACCAAATGTACTGCAACATGTTGGAAAAATATTCCCTGCAACATGGGGCCATTTAAGTATGCGTGAAGAAATATTCGAATTTACGAATATCCTCCCGTTGTTACTAATAATTATTTTAGCCATTGTTGTCAGTATTTTTGGGCTTCGTAGATTAAGGAAAGAATAGGGGAGATTATCAAATAAGATTCCCCCATCTCTTGATTAAGAACGTTATCAGGATGGGGGAAGGAAAATAAAATAGGCACGTTATAAAACGACATAGTTTAGTATCGGCATTACACTCTTCTAAAACTTATTCATCACTGCTTCCTCTTACCATACATCCACTTTATTAACATTACGAATTGTCCAAATGGCAATCAGGATGCCAAAGACTGCAAAAGCGGCTGGAATGTAAATAACGTTTGCAAGCGAAAAGACTGGGTTATGTTGCCCCGTAACAACAATTATCAGGAGTGATGAAATAATGGTTGCTGGAACAGATTGTTTACGTAAACCGAAGTATAATGGTACTAAGCTTGCCCCAGCCGCTGCTATTGCAAATGTGACAATCCGAATAAAAAGTAGGGAAAACTGTTGAACGGAAAAGGATTCAGAAATTAATTGTAAGTGATTATTAATTATTAAAAAGGCTACTACTACAATACTATTTGAAATAACAATTGTAATAAAAGTTAGACCGCCTGTAATGAGCAATTTTGCTGCAATTAACTTTTTACGCTGGATTGGGTATGAGTACATAAGAAAAATGGTTTTATTTTTATATTCATCAATTATTAGCTTTGACAGTAATACGGATGCAAAAACAATGAACGTGCTTCTCACAGCAGCTCCAATAACAATGAATGCTTCCTCTAATCCGTTAAAAGGAACACTGTTACCTTCAATTTTTTCTACATAGTCAATACCAATAATTAAGGCTGTGATAAGAATGGTAGCAATAATAGCCCCATTAAAATACCATCCTAATTTCGTTTTTTTCAATTCTAATCGAATTAAATTGATCATATTTTCGTCTCCCTATATTGACGATTCATGGACTAAGTTTAAAAAATATTCTTCAAGCGAGGCAACGCGTTTATTAATCGATTCAATATCGACGCCACTTCCTATCAATTCCTTGGAAATCATTGCTTGAGGAGTGTTTGTTGTATAAATGCGAATGATACAATCATCAATGACTTTGTAATTTTTTATATGCAATTGATCTTCGAGAACAACACAAGCTTTACGCTGATGTGGCGTAACAAGCTCAATATATTCTGTATTTTCAAGCCTAATTTGCTCCATTGAAACTTCTTTTAGCAAACGGCCATTGTTAATCACTCCAATTGTATTGGCAATATGTTCAATTTCGCTCAATAGATGACTTGAAACAAGAATGGTGATGCCATATTCTTTGTTTAGCATTTGAAATAGATTTCGCATTTCTTTCATTCCAATTGGATCTAATCCATTGATCGGTTCGTCCAAAATCAGTAGCTCAGGTTTCGTTAAAATGGCTCTGGCAATAGCTAGCCTCTGCTTCATACCGAGTGAGAACTCTTTAACTGGTTTCTCATTAATATTCTTTAGTCCAACTAACTCTAGTGTTTCATTGATCGTTTGTTTATTATAGTAGCCCATGTACTCAGCATGCAGCTCTAAATTCTCATACCCGGTCATTTTTTCATAAAAAACTGGAACTTCGATAATGCTGCCAATTTTTTTGAGTAATTCATAAGAAGAATCTGTAAGCTTTTCTCCCGAAATCTCAATAGTTCCCGCTGTAGGCTTTACTAAATTTAATAGCATTTTCATAATTGAAGTTTTCCCTGCACCGTTGGGACCTAGGAATCCATAGATTTCTCCTTTTTTCACATTCATATTGACGTTTGAAACAATTTCTTTTCCTTGTAATGCCTTTGTTAAATTCGTTGTTTGAATAGCGACTTCCATGTTTTTTCCTCCTCTCTAAACTCACTACATATAAGTTTAGAAGGTAAAAATTTCTTTCATCTTTCTTATTTCTTACGAAAATCTTACTTTTTTTAAAAGGTCATCCGTTTAAGCTGGATGGAAAAGGTTGTTTTATCATAAGGTTTGCTTTGAAGTGAGATGACACCACCTATTGCTTCTACAAGTCGCTTTGTAATAGTAAGTCCAAGCCCACTTCCTTGAAAAGTTTTGTTGCGGGATTCATCAAGTGTATATAGCCTTTCAAATACTCTATTTTGCTCCGTTTCTTCAATACCCTTTCCACGATCCCATACGTTTATTAAAAGATTTTGTTCAGTAAAGCGCAATTGAAGTCCAACGATCTTTCCTGCGTTTCCATAATGAAGAGCATTGGATAATAAATTATTTAAAATCCTCGTCAAAGCTTCTTCATTGGCGAGTGTATAAATTGGTGTATCAGGAATATCGATATCAGCTTCTAATCCTTTTGCTTGCATCACATCGTAAAAGGATAATATACTTTTACGGCAAACTTCATTCACGTTTACTCGTTCCATTGGAAGCTGTACATCTCCGGCTTCGAGCTTCGCCAAATCAAAGAAGGAATTTATTAGCTGAATAATCTCAAGAGTTTTATGATGAATGTTTTTAAGGATACGTTCACGTTCAGCCTTTGACATATGCAAATCATTTTGAATGGTTTCAACATAACCTAAAACGACAGTTAAAGGTGTTTTTAAATCATGTGAAATATTTGCAAGCATTTTTTTGAATGCATCTTCTGTTTTCCGAAAGGTTGCCTGGGATGCTTGATAGCTTTCTATAAAGGTATTAAGATGGACTAACAAATGTTGGATAGATTGCTCATTCGTAACGACAAGTATAGGGTCTGAAGAATTTTGTATTTTTAATTCCTTAAGTTTATTCGTGATATACACCAGCTCGTCATTTCTTTGGCGCATTCGCTGGAACTGAAAAAGATTGGTCAAAGCTAGTAATATAATACAGCCACTTAGCATCCATATCATCTCAAAACTCTCCAAGTCGGTAGCCGATACCCCAGAGTGTTTGTATGTATTTTGGTGAAGAGGGATCGTCTTCGATTTTTTCTCGTAGCCTTCTCATATGAACATTAATGATGTTCTCATCTCCATAGTAAATATCTTCCCAAATTGCTTGATAGATCTGCTCCTTTGTAAAAACCCGCTTAGGATTTGTAAAAAATAATTTTAAAATCGCCAATTCCTTAGAAGTGAGCTTGATTTCTTGCCCATTTTTATAGACTTGGAAATTTTCTATATTAAATGTAATATCATGGACGCGAATAGGGGCAATGATATTTTCTAGCTTTCCAGAGTATTGCGTTGCCCTGCGGATAGAAGCTCTTATTCTAGCAACTAGCTCAATCATAGAGAACGGTTTTGTAATATAATCATCTGCACCGAAGCCAAGACCGAGGGCTTTATCTACTTCGCTATCCTTTGCCGACAAAATGAGTACTGGAATTGTGCTATTCTCGCGAAGCAGCTTTAATAGTTCAATACCATTAAGCTTTGGGAGCATAATGTCTAATAAAATAAGATCAAATACATCGTGCTGAAGACGTTGCCTTGCCTCATCTCCATCAAAGGCACAATGCACTTGAAATCCTTCTTTGGTTAAGTAATTCTCTACCATCTCACTAATTGAGTGATCATCTTCAACAAGTAAAATAGAGGAATTCATATGAAAACCACCTTTCTTAACTTTTAAATCGCATCATGAAGTTCCATCTTAAAAATGATTTTAAGATGGGTTGGAAAAATATCAAATGATGGTACTTTGTTTAACAGCTCTTTTCAAATTACAAGTCCAATTAATTATAACACTAGCCAATCCAGGCAAAGAGGATTGAAAAAATAGTAAGTATTAATTCTGATATCGGATCGTTAAGGGGTTGCTAAAGGGTTGCTAAAGGTACTAGTGTGAGGACAATGGAGTCATGAAAGGAGAGAACGATTTGACAATTATTTCATTTTTAATGTAAAAATCCCCCATCTTCTACTAATTGAAATGGCATCCAAATACATAGATTGGATGCCAAGAATTTATGACCACATTCTAATCATGAAACATGTAGAACGGTATATTTCATTTTATAGATCTTAATTCACATAGTTAACACAGATTGCACAGCAGCATGCCAGCCGTTAACCTTTTCCATTCGTTGTTCCGCTGTCCATGATGAAGTATAGGTGTTTTCCATTTGATAAATTTGATCCAATTCTTCATTGGTCCAGAAGCCTATTCCCCGTCCGCCTGCGTAAGCAGCACCTAGGGCTGATAGTTCAGCCGTTTTCGAGGTTATAACAGGCTTGCCTAAAAATTCGGATTGGAGCTGCATTAAGATTGGATTTTTCGATGCCCCACCGTCCCCTCTTAGCTCATAAATGGGGATGCCTGTTTCCTTATTCATTAAATCTACGACATCTTTAACTTGTAAGGCGATGCTTTCGATGCAGGCTCGGAGGACATGGGCTCTTGTGGTTGAACGGTTCATCCCGACAATGGCCGCTTTAGCATTTGGTGCCCAATAAGGGGTACCAAGACCGACAAAGGCTGGAATAACATAAACACCATCTGTATCTTCCACAGAAATGATTAATTGCTCCATTTCATCGTGCGAAGAAAATAGATTCATATTTTCCCTCGCCCATTTGAGGCAATCACCACTTGTATGAATGATTCCTTCTAATGCATATTGGGTTTCATCTTTTAATTTCCAGGCAAGGGTGTTCACTAATCCATGTGCTGCTGCTACTGGCTGGGAACCGATATTCATGAGGACTGAAGAACCTGTACCGTATGTTGCTTTTACCATCCCTGGTTTAATGCATCTTTGTGCAAACAAGGCAGCTTGAGAGTCACCCATTACGCCACAGAGCGGAATTTGTTCATAACCATCTTGAATAAGATCGGGATCAGCAAGATAGCCAAATTGATCATCAGAAGCTCTTACCTTTGGTAAAATCAGATTCTCCAACCCAAATAATTGAATAAGCTCCTCATCCCACTGCAAAGTATGAATATTAAATAATAGTGTTCTACTCGCATTCGTATAGTCAGTCGCATGGACAGAGCCACCCGTTAGCTTCCAAATTAGCCAGCTATCCATCGTGCCGGCCATCCACTTTCCTTCATAACCCTTATTTTTCATAAAGTTTAGGAGCCATTTCCATTTCGTTGCTGAAAAATAGGGGTCGAGCAGTAGCCCTGTTTTTTCATGGATGAGCGGCTCGTGACCAGCCTGCTTCATCTCATTACATAACTCAGCTGTTCTTCGACATTGCCAAACGATTGCTCTATGGATAGGTAAGCCTGTCTCCCTGTCCCAGAGGAGTGCTGTTTCTCTTTGATTCGTTATGGCTAACCCGACAAGCTGTTCAGAAGAAAGATGAGCAGTCGCAAGCACTTCTTTAATCAGGCTTTTGACATTTTCATATATTTCAATGGGATCATGTTCAACCCATCCTGCTTGTGGGTAATATTGTTGATGATCTCGAAAACATTTGCCGATAATTTGTCCGTGTTTATCAATGAGAAGAGCCTTCGTTCCAGATGTACTTTGGTCAAGCGTGAGTAAATAACGATCCTTCATGCTTATCCCTCTTTTCCGAGGCTTTCTTCGATTACTTGTGCAATATTTTCAGCTGTAATTCCATAATAGTTGAACACTTCTGCTGTTTTCCCTGCGATTGGCGGTTCATCTGGGATGCCGATGATTCGAAGAGGAATTGGGCAATGCTGTGAGGTAACCTCGGCGACAGCTGCCCCCAAACCGCCATAAATGCTATGTTCTTCAATCGTAACAATCAATCCTGTTTCTTTTGCTGCCTTTAATACCTCATCTTGATCTAAAGGTTTAATCGTATGCATATTGATTAAGCGGCAGTGAATGCCTTTTTGTTCGAGAAGCTTACAAGCATCTAATCCAATTTTAACCGTTTCTCCACATGCAATAATTGCAGCATCATTGCCTTCACGTAATCGGACTGCTTTGCCAATTTGAAAATCAAAGTTATCACTTTCATATACATCTTCAACTGGATTACGTCCAATTCGCATATAAGTTCCGCCGTCATAAGCGACAAGTGCCTCGATCATTTTTTTTGTTTCATGACGGTCGGCTGGTAGCATAACAGCAAGACCAGGAATAGTGCGAGTGACAGCAATATCCTGTAAAGAGTGGTGGGTCATTCCTAACGCTCCATAGCTGATTCCACCGCTAATGCCAACAAGCTTTACATTCGTTTGAGAATAGGCAACATCCACTTTAATTTGTTCAATGCTTCTCATGCTTAAGAAGCATGCAGGAGAAGTAACGAACGGCTTTTTGCCGCTATGGGCTAGGCCAGCGGCAACACCGACGATGTTTTGCTCAGCAATGCCCATTTCAACGAATTGATTGGGGAATTTCTCAGCAAACGGCCCCATCGCAGCCGATCCTCGAGAGTCGCTGGCAAGAACCATAATATCTTGATCTTTTTCAGCTAATTTCATTAAAGTTTCACAAATTACTTGTCGATTAGGAATGTTATTCATTTGCTTTTCCCTCCCTTAGATCCAAGTCTTCGATTTGTGCTTCAAGCTCTTGGATGGCAAGGGCAAGTTCTTCATCACTTGGCACTTTATGATGCCATTGAATTTTATTTTCGGCATAAGAAACCCCCTTGCCTTTCACTGTATTGGCAATAATAAGAGTCGGTTTATTCTTTATTAATGGAATGGAATCAAAGGTTGTAATGAGTGAATCGATATCATTTCCATCGATGGATAGGACATTCCAGCCAAAGGCTTTCCACTTTTCATCAAGAGGCTCAAGTCCCATCACATCTTCTGTGCTCCCGCTAATTTGCAATCTATTTCGATCGATAATGCCAATTAAATTATCAAGCTTATAATATGCTCCTGCCATGGCAGCTTCCCATACAGAGCCCTCCGCTTGTTCACCGTCTCCCATCAGACAAAAAACTCGGTAATCATTGAGATATCTTTTTGCTGCAAGGGCCATTCCTACAGAGATTGACAGGCCATGCCCTAAAGAGCCTGTATTCATTTCGATTCCTGCCACTTTATTATTCGGATGTCCAATTATTCTCGTACCGAATTGGGAAAATGTATCCAATTCACTCGCGGGAAAATAACCGAGATCAGCTAAGATACACCATAAAGATTCGACGGAATGTCCTTTACTCGCAATAAACCGGTCGCGTTTTAACCATTTTGGATTGAGCGGATTGTGTCGCATCGTATGATAATATAAAACAGTCAAAATATCGGTATTACTGAGAGAACCGCCTGTATGTCCAGCGTTTGCTTTATGAATCATTTTCAGTAATTGGATGCGGACTTCAGCGGCTTTTTTCTTAAGCATTATGGAAGTATTCATCTTAAATCACTGCCTCTCAACCATGCTCGGATTTCATCTTCTGTTGGGTCTACTGGATCAGGGGTTAATCCTGGTAGATACTGACAAGCTTCATATAAAGCTGGGATTACATTGGCATGAATGCCAACAGAATGGTGTACATATGGACCCTTTACAAGCTTCTCTTCCCAAAGTGGCCAGTCATTCACTTCTACCCAAACGTAGGAACCTCTTGTGTATGGGCCTTCAATGCCTTTTGCTTTTCCTAAGAAAATAGAATATTGTCCGTGATCCCCATCAAAACGTGCAAGTGTCATCGAGCCACCACGAATTTTTCCTTCATGTGTCCCTGGAGCATGGTCGTCAAATAAGAAATGTCTTCTTAATTTAGGCTTATCTTCAACGGATAAGGATACAGGGAAGTTTCCACAATGGAATAATAGCTCACCATTATCGTTTTCAGGATGTCTGATTGTCAAATCGGCAAAGAATGTAGGACTTGTATTGAGTGTTGCCGCCTGCACCATTACAGAGGTAATCGCCCCATGTATATCCGTCTCACAAGTTACGGGAATTTGCTCATCCGTTAAAATCGCATTCGCTAAGCAGGGCATGATTCCCATTGAATCCTGAAGGGAGGACCAGCATTGGATGGCAATGGCTGTGCATTTGTTGTCAGTGGCAATCTTTTTCATAGCCACTTTTAAAGAGGCGATTCGGCGGATGTCCTCCTCGCTTACATCAACGGCTTCTAAATTCGTTTTAATATAGCTGATGGCTTCGTTTAGTTCAGGAGTTTCAGTAGCTGCTATTTTCTTGGAGGCACGCTTTATGTCTTCGATAGTAATGGGATGAATCTCAATCCCGAACTGTTCTAATAATTCGCCTTCATTGCACATCATCGTCCAGAAGGAGGTTGGGCGAGGACCAATTTGCAAAATTCGCAGTGAATTGAAAGCTTTTACGACATTGGCTGCGGCGATAAAGTTCGTAAATCCACGTTCAAAAACGGGATCATCGACTCTGCAATTTGTTATATAAGTAAATGGAACATTAAATCTTCTTAAAACCTTTCCTGTTGCGAACAATCCGCATTGTGTATCTCTTAATCTCATGCCATCCTCTAAAGGGGCTTCATCTCTTGGTCCCCATAAAAGGACGGGCTTACCAATTGCCTTTGCAACGCGCGCAACCGTATCCTCTGTTCCGAAGTTGCAATGGGGGAAAAATACAGCGTCAACTTTCTCCATCTGAAAGCGTTCAATGATTTCTTCTGCTCCAATAAGGTCGTTGTATAATAATCCCTCTGAATTGATCCCTTCTAAATCAATAATTTCAATATCTAAACCGAAAGATTCCATTTTTTCACGAATTTGTACTTTGTAGCGATAGGCATCTTCTGCACTAAAGGTGAAGCGTCTTGTTGGGGCATAGCCTAATTTTAATTTAGACATGTAGAACTCCTCCTTAACTGTTTTTTCATCCTCATCGTATCATCGAGGTAAATTTAGGTCAATAAAATAATTTAGTTAAATCATATAAACAAAATTAGTTCAAAGAAAGGCTTTGACCATTGGTTAAACATGAATGCTGTAGAGGGATTCCCTTGTGTTCTTAGTGTAAACATAGTAAACTAAACTTGTTTAAGCTTTACTTTAATGGTAATACCAACTGGATGGTGATTTACATGAAAATGGAGGATATCGCTAAACTTGCGAATGTTTCCAAATCTGCTGTTTCTCTTGCCCTTAGTGGGAAACCTGGCATAAGTAATGAAACAAGAGATAAAATTTTGAAAATCGTAAAAGAAACGGGATATTTGCCGCGCTCAATGGTAAAAGCGGAGCAAGTATATGGAGTTAATAATTCTCTTCGCTTTCTTGTCATAACTGACTCAAGGATTATGGGGGAACAGTATGATAAACAGCCCTTTTTTATGGAGTTGATTCGTTATATTGAGGAACAATGTCGGTTAAGAGGGTATTCACTGCTCTTCTCGACCCTTGATATTAACCAATATGAAAGAGATATAAAGTTGTTAAGCGATGAAACTGAAAAGTGCGGCATCATACTATTAGGCACGAATTTAAATAAACAGCAAATTGAAGAGATTACGAATATTCATTCGAATATCGTCGTTTTAGACACTTATGTAGATGAATTAAATGTTGATTTTGTTGTCATGAATAATGTGATGGGGGCTTATCAGGCAAGTAAATATTTAGTTGAACAAGGTCATAGCCATATCGGCTATGTTCAATCTGAATTCCGCATGTATAACTTTAATAGCCGGAGAAGTGGATTCAGGAAGGCGCAAGAGGAGTTTGGATTTCGTTCAACTGATGACGATGTTTTCTTGATGTCTCCAAATATTTTATCTGCTCAAGAAGGATTTCAGAATCAAATTAAAGAAAAGCTTGATAAGAAAGAAGCTTTGCCAACGGCATTGATTTGTGAAAACGATTATTTAGCAATAAGCGTTATTAAATCGCTGAATGAAATCGGTATGAATGTTCCAAAGGATATTTCTGTTATTGGATTTGATAATATTCAAGAAAGTGTTATTATCTCACCTGAACTTACAACGATCCATGTTGATAAAGAGAAGATTGCATCACAGGCAGTCAATCAAGTGATTCGTCTTATCGAGAATAAAGGTAGAAATGGCATTAAAACAATTGTTGATACAAAAATTGTTGAGAGAAAATCAGTAAGGACATTTAGTGCAGAAAACTAGAGGATGCAGGGAATCCCTCTAGTTTTCTTTTTTTTGTTTAGTTATGTTTATTAAAAATTTTGATAATGATGTGACAAAAATGATTGACACGTAAAATAGAATCCCGTAAAATCGATTCGTGGAACATGTTTCATATTTCTGATAAACAATAAAAACGTTTACAAAGCGAGGAATATGAGGCGTTAAATTAGAATTTTAGGTATATTTTAGGAAATGATATTTAGTAAGCCTTTTCGTAAGGTATTGGAAAGGGTAAGATGAATGACAAATATGAGGACCATTGCAAAAGAGGCCGGTGTAGGCATTGCAACTGTATCTCGATATATAAATAATACTGGCTATGTAAGTGATGAAGTGAAGGCCAAGATCGAAAAGGCAATCGAGAGATCAAATTACCGACCCAATGAATTAGCAAGAGCAATTTTTACAAGAAGTTCGAAAATTATTGGGTTAATTGTACCAAATATTTCAAACCCCTACTTTAATGAAATGGCCTTAATCATTGAGGAGTATACAAGTAATTTAGGATTCTCGATATTCTTATGTAATACGAATGATGATCCTGAGAAAGAAAGGCATTATCTTGATGTTTTACAGGGACATCGAGTGGCTGGGATCATGACGGTTCGAAATCAGTGTTTTGAAGAATATTTAACTCATGATATTCCTGTCGTTACGTTTGAAACTGAAATTAATGAAAAGGTTGTCACAATCACAACAGATAATTATCTCGGCGGCAGGCTTGCTTTCGAGCATTTATATGAATGCGGCTGCAGGAAAATGGTTCATGTTTCAGGACCTTCGTTCTCTGAAGCGATTACTGCGCGTTCGAATGGTTTTGTTGATGCAGCAAAAGAGAAAGGCTTAGAAGTTGATATTATTCAATTCAAAACAGATTTCCAAAGGAAAATGCTTGAAGGGAATATTAAAATCCTTGAAGATATCGGAAATTATGATGGGATTTTCGTTTTCAATGATATTGCTGCTGCAACAGTCGTTAGACATTTTAAGTTAAATCACATAAAAATCCCTGAGCAGGCCCAAATTATTGGGTTTGATAATAGCTATATTGGAGAATTTCTCTATCCATCTTTGACGACAATTGAGCAATCTGTCCAATTAGTAGCGCAGACGATGGCTGAGAAATTAATCGCTTTAATTAAGGGTGAAACAATCGAGCAGCGAAAAATTTTAATCGAACCAAAGCTAATCAAAAGAGAAACTACAGCGATGATTGATAATAAATCTGCGAAGTAAATGTTCTAAGTGATGGAGGTGTTGTTGTGGAGTTAAAGCTGATGGATATTAACAAAACCTTTGGAGAGGTCCAAGTGTTGAAAAATGCTGGAATCCATGTAAAGGAAAAAGAAATCCATGCATTGATGGGCGAAAATGGAGCTGGAAAATCAACATTGATGAAAATCTTGACAGGTGTTTACACGAAGGACTCGGGAAAGATTGAAATAAATGGCGAGCTTCAAGAGTTTCAGCAAATAAAAGACAGCGAGAATAAGAAAATAGCTTTTATTCATCAGGAATTGAATGTTCTGAACGAAATGAGCATCGTTGATAATATGTTTTTAGGAAAAGAGCTTAAAAATAAATTCGGACTTGTTGATAAAAAGTCAATGGTCAAGCTAGCTAAGGAAAAACTTTTACTATTAGGCTTAGATGTTGATCCGAAAACATTAATTAAAGAGATTTCCATTGGGAAAAGGCAGCTTGTCGAAATCGCTAAAGCCTTATTAATGGATGCAGAGTTAATTATTATGGACGAGCCGACTGCTGCATTAACAGACAAGGAAATCGATCTGCTTTTTCAAATTATTAGGGAGTTAAAGGAAAAAGGTGTATCATTCATTTATATTTCTCACCGAATGGAAGAAATTTTCGAGCTTTGCGATGAAGTGACCGTGATGCGGGATGGTTCGTTAATTGGGCAAAAGACAGTTTCCGAAACAAGCTTTGATGAAATTGTTAGTATGATGGTTGGCTATGACTTGGATGAGCGTTTCCCACGAACTGAGGTTGAGTCAGGAGACGTTGTTTTATCTGTAAACGGCCTTTCATTAAAGGGGAAATTCGAGAATATTTCTTTTGATGTGCGAAAAGGCGAGGTATTAGGCTTTTCTGGGCTGATGGGATCTGGACGTACTGAAGTAATGCATGCTATCTTTGGCAGCACGCCATTTGATTCTGGCTCGATTTCTATCGATCAAAAGGAAGTCAAAATCAATTCACCAATTACAGCGAAGAAATTAGGAATTGGCTTTATTACAGAAGATCGAAAAAATGAAGGGCTAATTTTAGAATTCCCAGTTTCAGATAATACTGTTTTGCCGTCATTGAATCATTTTACTGAGAAAAAGCTTGTCAAAAAAGGAAAAATTTCAACAGCAGTGGCTGATTATATTAAGAAGTTAAATGTCAAAACTCCGAATCAATCAATAGAGGTCGGTAAGCTAAGTGGTGGTAATCAGCAAAAAATTGTTATCGCTAAGTGGTTGATAACGAAGCCGAAAATTTTAATTCTTGATGAGCCGACAAGAGGTGTAGATGTCGGAGCGAAAAAGGAAATTTACGAAATTATAAATCAGTTAAAGCAAGAGGGAGTTGCCATCATTGTCGTTTCAAGTGAGCTCCCAGAAGTATTAGGGATTTCTGATCGTGTGGCGGTTATGCATGAGAGAAAGCTAAAGAAAATCTTTGATATTAAAGATGCAACACAAGAAAAAATCATGGAATATGCCACAGGGGGAGGAATATAAGGGTGGATAGAATTGGTCGTTTTTATAAAAAATTTGGGACAATCATTGTTCTGCTTGCTTTAGTGTTAATCGTATCCATCATGAACCCGAAGTTTTTATCAATGTATAATATCTTGAATATTTTTAAGCAAGTTTCGATTAATGGATTAATTGCTTTAGGGATGACGTTCGTTATATTAACGGGAGGAATCGACTTATCAGTAGGAGCCATTCTCGGTTTAACAGGGATGATTCTTGGGTTATTAATCACAAATGGAATTTCTGAATTAATCGCAATTCCAGCAGTTCTGATTGTGGGTGCATTGTTAGGGTTATTTAACGGAATTTTAATTTCAAAAGTAAAGCTACAAGCGTTTATTGTTACATTGGCAACGATGACGATGTTTGCAGGCCTTACGTTAATTATTTCAAACGGGATTCCAGCAATGGGGGTTACAAGCAACTCTCCAATTCTCGACTTCTTTAGTCAAGGAAGTATTTTAGGAGTTCCATTCCCGATGATTGTCTTTATTGTTTTATTTGTATTGCTCCTCGTTTTATTGCAAAATACCGTTTTTGGCCGCGGCGTTTATGCAATAGGTGGCAATGAAGAAGTTGCCAGACTTTCATCAATGCCAACAAATAGAATCAAAACGATGGTTTATGTCATTAGTGGTCTAATGTCAGCACTGGCCGGAATTATTTTAACTTCTCGGTTAAGCTCATCACAGCCTACGGCGGGTTCAGGATTTGAGTTAGATGCGATTGCGGCTGTCGTTATTGGCGGAACAAGTTTAGCTGGCGGAAGAGGAAGATTGTTTGGAACATTCATTGGGGTGCTGATTATTGGTGTTCTCAATAATGGTCTTAATATTATCGGTGTTTCTGCTTTCTATCAGCAATTTATTAAAGGGCTAGTTATTCTTCTTGCGGTTATTTTAGACCGTAAGAGTGCTAGATAAATAAATTTTTTGGGGGTATTATTAATGAAGAAGTTTTCATTGATTTTGCTTGCTGTTTTCCTTGTTATTTTAGGAGGCTGTAACAGCAAAGATAACAGCGGCGAATCAACTAAAGGCGGTTCAAAAGCTGAAAATGGCAAAATTGCTTTACTTATGGCAGACTTAGGAAATCCTTTCTTCCATGTGCTTCGTGATTCAGTTGTGAAACAAGGTGAAGAGTTAGGTTATGAAGTTCTTGTTTATGATGGACAAAATGATGCTTCAAAACAGCCTTCTCAAGTCGAAGATGCTCTGCAAAAGGGTGTAGAGGCAATTATTATTAACCCGGCTGATGAATCATCAACAGCAAATGCTTTGAAAGAAGCAATTGCACAAGATATTCCAGTTGTAACTGTAGATAGAGCGGTTGAAGTCGATGGAATTCTATCTTATTTAGTAACAGATAACTTAAAAGGCGGACAGCTTGCTGGTGAGTGGTTGCAAGAAAAAATGCCTGAAGGTGGAAAAGTTGTTCATATTGAAGGTGTAATGGGTACAGCTCCTCAACGTGAACGCGGCGGCGGTTTCTTAAGTGTAATTGACCCAGCTCAAAACGCTGATAGTAAATTTGAAATTATCGATACTGCAGTAGGTGATTTCTCAATGGCTCCTGCTGAAGCAGCGATGTCAGATTTATTAGCGAAACATGATGATATTGACGTTGTTTTTGCACAAAACGATACAATGGCTGTTGGTGTTGCTCGTGCAATCGAAACAGCAGGCAGACAGGATGATGGAATTGTTGTTATCGGATTTGATGGTGCGAAAGAAGCTTATGATTTAATTGATCAAGGTAAAATGTCAGTTACAGCTGTTCAAGACTTCGAGTTTATTGGTTCAGAAGCTGTAAAATACGTAGATGCATTCATTAAAGATGGTACAAAGCCAGAACCAGAAGTTTTAGTTGACGTTTATATGTCTGATTCAAAAGAATAATTGTAGAAAACAATTTCCGTACCCCTTTATCTTTTTAAAAGAGAGGGGTATTTTTTTAACAAGTTGATTTTCCCCCATAATATAAATAGATGAAATATTGCTTTAAAAAATGGTCTACATAAGAAGGGAGTCCGATCCATGAAAAGAATAGCGGTTATCGGGAGTATTAACATGGATTTAGTTGTCGAAACAGATATTATTCCAAAGAAGGGTGAAACGGTTCTTGGGAATAATTTTTTTACTTCACCGGGAGGGAAGGGTGCGAATCAAGCAGTTGCCGCAGCTAGACTAGGTGGAGATGTTTCTATCTTTGGATCGATTGGAACCGATCAAAATGGCTTAAGCTTAAAGGAAAACTTAATCAATGAAGCAGTCGATGTAACTCATTTGAATATCGTCGATGATGTCGCATCGGGTGTTGCCATTATTGAAATATGTGAGAACGATAATCGCATTATTGTAGTGCCAGGGGCTAATGATTATACGAATGTAGAATACTTAACAAAGGTATCGGAAGCCTTGCTTTTATATGATGTCATTATTATGCAATTAGAGATCCCACTTGAAAGCATTCAGTTTATTGTCCAGTTTCTAGCTGAATATCAAAAGGTTATCATTCTTAATCCCGCTCCAGCAGTGCCGTTACCAGAGGACTTAGTGAATAAGCTTTCATATATCACACCGAACGAGCATGAATATCAAATCGTTTTAAATACAACAGAAAACATGGAAGAAGTATTGCAAAAGTACCCGAATAAATTATTAATAACACGTGGTAAAGAAGGGGTCACTTATTATGATGGTGGCCAAACGGTAACGGTTCCATGCATAAATGTCGATGTTGTCGATACAACTGGAGCAGGTGATACGTTTACGGGTGCTTTCGGGGTGGCCATTTCTGAAGGTCAGTCGATTCACGCAGCGATAGAATTTGCCAATATTGCCGCCGGTCTTTCGATTACAAGAATGGGTGCACAAAAAGGTATGCCAACTCGTCAGGAAGTTCAGGAAAAAAGAAAAGTATAGGTGTAACGGCAACTGTTAGCGAGGAGTGAAGAATATGAAATATGTGATAGGAATTGATTTAGGCACGAGTGCTGTAAAGGCTATCCTAATCAATCAGCATGGTGAAATGATTGCGTCGGCATCAAGATCGTACCCGCTTATTCAGAAGAAAGCAGGCTATAGTGAGCAGGATCCGGAATTATGGGTATCGAAAACGATCGAAGCATTAGCTGAGTTGTTCCAACAATTCGCAGGAGATTCTCACGAGATTGAAGGAATAAGCTATTCCGGACAAATGCATGGCTTAGTTTTATTAAATGAAAAAAACGAAGTATTACGTGATGCGATTCTCTGGAATGATACGAGAACAAAGCCTCAATGTGAAGCGATCACTGCAAAATTTGGCGCTGAACTATTAAAGGTGGCACGGAATCGAGTCCTTGAAGGGTTTACTTTACCTAAATTATTATGGGTAAAAGAGGAAGAGCCTGAAATTTTCCAACAGGCGACTGTTTTCTTATTGCCAAAGGATTATGTTCGTTATCGGATGACAGGAAAGATTCATAGTGAATACTCAGATGCGGCAGGTACCTTGCTTTTAGACATCGGGAAAAAGACATGGGATCCAGCGATATGCCAAGGGCTGGACATTCCCGAGAGCATTTGCCCACCACTTATTGAGTCAGAGCATTGCGTAGGAACAATATTACCAGAAGTAGCTAGTGCAACAGGCCTTTCGATAGAAACGAAAGTTTTTGCCGGCGGAGCTGATAATGCCTGTGGCGCTATCGGGGCAGGGATTCTTTCACCGAAATATACGCTATGCAGCATAGGTACATCTGGTGTGATTCTATCGTATGAGGATAAAGGTGAAATCGATTATCAAGGTAAGGTTCATTTTTTCAATCATGCAAGTCCAAATTCCTTTTATTCAATGGGTGTAACCCTCTCAGCTGGTCAAAGTTTAACTTGGTTTAAAGAAACGTTTGCAAAAGGGGAATCATTTGAAGCCCTATTAGAGGGAATTGATGAAATTCCGGCTGGTTCTGATGGTCTTTTGTTTACTCCTTATTTATTCGGTGAACGAACACCTCATCCAGATCCAACGATACGGGGAAGTTTTGTCGGAATAAGCGGTAATCATGAACGAGTGCATTTCGTTAGAGCGGTAATGGAAGGGATCACTTTTTCGCTTCATGAATCGATTGAAATTTTCCGGCAAGAAGGAAAAAGGATTGATACGATTATCTCCCTTGGTGGAGGTGCCAAAAGTGATGTATGGCTGCAAATGCAAGCAAATATCTTTAATGCCAAGGTTGTTAAATTAAAAAGTGAACAAGGTCCAGCTCTTGGCGCCGCGATGTTAGCTGCCTTCGGTTTAGGCTGGTTCCCGTCCTTAGAAGATTGCTCACGAGAATTTATTCAGTTTAGCCACGAATTCCATCCTCAGGCTGAACAAGTGGAAAAATACGAGAAGCTTTTTCGCATTTATCAATTGATCTATCGAAATACGAAAGAATTGAATGAACGGCTAATGGAGTTTAGGTAATATAACGTATATTCGCGAAAGTCGATGATGTAATCTCGAAAAAGATAATCGAAAAAACAAAAAAAGCAAGTGAGGAAAAACAACTCGTTTTTCTCCACTTGCTTTTTATTAGGGACTTATCAAGCAGCCCCTTCTTCTAATCCACCCAGCTTGGAACTTTTACCGAACAAAGGATAGCAAGCTCCTCTGCTCGTTTCTCAACGTAAGAGCTGACTTTCCTTAGATCCTCGTCAATCATTGCGGGATGTGTCATCACTTCAATGGAAGCATATGGTAAGCCTTTAAGCTTTTCGAAAATCTGCTCATCAACCCCAACGCTGTAAAAGTCGAGCCAAAGTGCTTCTGTTAAAAGAATTTCGGGGTATTCCTTTAGGGAATTCACATAACGAACAGGGACGTGATATTTTTCGGCTAATTTTATGACAATATCTTTAAGTGGCTCCCAGCCGTGAACATGATGGTGGCTGTCGATATGATGAAGGGAGAGCCCGGTTTTTAGAAATGCTTGAATTTGCGCTTCCCATTCTTGTTCTACCTGGAGGAGATTAGGTGCTTGCATGCTTGCGAAAGTATTATTGTATTTAAATGTACCATTTGCATTCACTAAGTCAGGTACATGATTTGCCAGTGGCTTTCCCCATGTTAGCACGAGATGGATGCCTATGTTTAAAGAAGGATTTTCCTTTGCTTGGGCAACAGCATAATCAACTGTCAGTCCATTCATCATTAAGGTTGTGGAGTTAATCACCCCTTCAATATGGGCTTTTATAATCCCGTCTGTAATGCCTTTCGTTAGACCAAAATCATCAGCATTGAATAATACTTTCATTTTTCAATCCTCCGCTCCTCTTTTTTAAGAAAGTTATTCTCCTATTGGATAATTGCGCTCGATCATAAAGTTTGTCTTATCTCCGCGGAAGTATGAGCGCGAGTATTCTACTTTCTTTCCTTTCTCATCTTCTGCAATTGTTTCAATATAAAAGCAAGGCAAGTCCGGTTCGCATTGCAAGTACTTGCAGGAACGTTCATCGGCAAGGGTAATTTCAACATGTTCTGTTGTTTTCGCAATTGGAATATCAAAGTCGTTTTTTAATGAAGTATACAAGGATGTTTCGGCATGTGCTTTCGTAATCCCAGGAGCGATATCCCAAGGAATATAGGCAATTTCATATTGGGTAGGCTCATCGTTTGCTTTTCGGACTCTTTCTATTCGTTGGATGGGAGCATTAATAGGTACTTCTAATGAATCCTGTAAAATTTCATTTGCTGGGATGACAGTAATGCTAATTAATGAAATATTTGCTTTCTTTCCTTGAGTCGCGACTTGGTCGCTATAGCGTTTCACTGTATGGGAGAGGGTTTGACTTACTTTCGAGTCCGCGACATATGTACCTCTGCCTTGATGGCGAACTAAATAGCCTTCCATCGTCAGGTGATTTAAGGCCGTTCTGACAGTTGTTCGGCTGACATCGAAATCTTTACAGAGTTCAAGCTCTGTAGGGATTTGCTCTCCTGTTTTATATTTCTTCGACTTAATGCGATTGAGCAGCTCTTCTTTAATAAAGGCATGCAGTGATTGATTTTTCTCCATAATGTATCTCCTTAACCGCTTCAATTTCTTAACAATTAGAAAGAAATATATTCATATTAATTGTATCTAAATGATATATATAAAGTGTACAAGAACGCCCCCATAATAACAATGATAAAGATATGTAGTAACAAATAACCACGACATAACCTAATTGTTATAGACAACTAATTAATTGTATGATACATTATTTAGTAGTATTCTGAATATATATACAATTAGATGAAGTGATTAAAATGAAAGCGCTTCATTTGAACGTTGGCAATGGCAATGAGAGTGATATTCTAAAACAAGGAGTCTGACTGCAATGGGATTAAAATTAGTCATAATCGGTGGGGGTTCAAGCTATACACCAGAAATTATTGAAGGAATTATTCGTCGTCATGATTCTTTCCCAGTAAGTGATATTATCCTAGTCGATATTGAAGAAGGAAAAGAGAAGCTTGAGATCATCGGAAGTTTAGCAAAGAGAATGATTGATAAATCGAAGAAAGCCATCCGGATTTCATGGACATTGGATCGAAAGCAAGCTCTTCAAAATGCTGATTTTGTTTCAACACAAATACGTGTAGGCGGGTTAGCAGCTCGGGCAAAGGATGAACGAATCCCTCTAAGCCATGGTTTTATCGGACAGGAAACAAATGGGGCTGGTGGAATCTTTAAAGCGTTTCGAACGATTCCAGTTTTAATGGAGCTTGCTCGTGAGGTTCACGAAATTAGCCCAAATGCATGGATCATTAACTTTACGAATCCTGCTGGAATTGTGACGGAAGCACTATTGAAGCATTCCCCTCACAAAAAAGTGATTGGTGTTTGTAATATCCCTTTTAATATGCGCCATTCGACAGCTGAAATATTAGGGGTTTCACCAGAAAGTGTACAGATTGAATTTGCTGGGATGAATCATTTTGTTTTTGGGAAAAAGGTGTTTGCTGATGGAATTGATCGCACAGCTGAGGTGCTAGAAAAATTAGCGAACGGACTAGATTATTCGCCAGCTAATATTGTCAACTTAGGGTGGTCAAAGACATTCATTGATTCAATCCAAATGCTTCCAAACCCATATCATCAATATTATTTTCAGACGAGAGATGTTCTCGAGAAGGATATGACGGCATTTTCAGAGAATGGAACAAGGGCAGAAATTGTCCAAAAACTAGAGGAGTCCCTTTTTGATATATATCGAAATCCAGTATTAAGTGAGAAACCGAAGGAGTTAGAGAAGCGGGGAGGCGCCTATTACAGTGATGTTGCATGCAGCTTGATGGACTCAATTTATAATAATAGGGGGGATGTGCAAACAGTAAATACATTCAATCAGGGGGCCATTTCAGATCTTCCAGACGATGTTGTTATTGAAGTGAACTGTATCATTACGAAATCTGGTCCTAAGCCAATTTCAGTAGGGAGCATGCCCAATTCAGTGAGAGGGATTATTTATCAAATGAAGGCGTTTGAAGCTCAAGTTATTCAGGCGGCAATATCTGGTGATTATAATGATGCGTATACAGCTTTTGTTATGAATCCGTTAATTGCAGACGAAAAGCGTAGTAAAGTGATGCTTGATGAACTGCTAGAGGCACATAAATTTTATTTACCTCAATTTAACTTATAGGAGGAATTATCATGAATAAATTTATTGAAATTGCTGGTCGCATTGGAGCACAACGCCATCTTGTTGCCATTCGTGATGGGTTTGTGGCGCTTATGCCATTAATCATTATCGGTTCACTTGCTGTATTATTTAATAACTTCCCACCATTAGGTGATTTCAAATTAGTTGAAGTATTAAACGGTGTTTTTGGTGAAGGGAATTGGCAAAAGGTTGGCGGTAGTATTTGGAATGGAACATTTGCTGTTCTTGGACTGCTCATATCCTTTTCAATTGCCTTTAATTTAGCGAAATCCTATGAAGTTGATGGTATGTCTGCAGGATTGCTCTCTGCTGCATCGTATATCATTCTTGTTCCTGAGACTCCGGATTGGGGACTAAGCTTTGCTTGGCTAGGCGCACAAGGTCTTTTTGTAGCAATTATTCTTTCTATTATTATAACGGAAATATTTCGGTTTTTTGTCCAGAAAAATTTTACGATTAAAATGCCAGAAGGGGTTCCTGATGGGGTCGTGCGTTCCTTTGCTGCCTTAATTCCAGGGACGATTATTTTATTACTAGTTGGTCTTTTCCAAGCGTTAATGAGTATTTTTGCGGAAACAAGTATATTTGAAGTTATTTTCAAAGTCATTCAAGAACCGTTACAAGGATTAGGCAATACGTTGCCAGCTGCTATCATTGTTGCCTTTCTTAATCACTTATTATGGTTCTTTGGCTTACATGGTTCTAATATTATTGGTGGCGTGATCGAACCATTATATTTGCCATTAATTGAGAAAAATATAAGCTTATTTGAAGGCGGCATGTCAGCATATGATGTACCATATATTGTAACGAAGCCTTTCTTTGATTCATTTATTTACATGGGTGGTTCTGGAACGACGATTGCCTTATTCATTGCCATCATCATTGTTTTAAGAAAAGCACATAAGCACCCATATCGTGAAGTAACAAAATTAGCAGCACCTGCGGGAATATTTAATATTAATGAGCCTGTGATTTTCGGATTGCCGATTGTATTAAATCCAGCATTGTTAATTCCATTTATTTTAGGACCTGTTGTGTTGGCAATCATTTCATACTTTGCTCTTGCTACAGGACTTGTACCAAGAACCGTTGTCATGGTGCCATGGTCTACACCGCCGATTTTAAGCGGTTACTTAGTTACTGGGGGCAGTTGGAGAGGAATAGCTTTACAAGTGTTTAACCTTGCCGTTGCCACATTGATCTATATTCCTTTCATTGCGATTGGTGCACGAGGGTTTAAGGCGAGTAAATCAAACGTTAATGATGTCGATGCAGGACAAATAACGAAAGATATTTAAGATTTAAAGGAAAGGAGGCGGATTTTGTGGAAACAACCGAAGAATTACAGATGCTATCATTTACGATTATTCTCCATGCGGGAAATGCACGTTCCTATGCGATGGAGGCAATCTCATTAGCGAAAGGATATGATTTCACAGCAGCACGTGGAAAAATAGAGGAAGCTAATAAAGAATTTACTGAGGCGCATCGTTACCAAACAAAGCTTATACAAGCTGAGGCTGCTGGGGAGAAGAATGCAGTAACCGTTATTCTTGTTCACGCACAGGATCATTTAATGACGGCGATGACGGTAAAGGATTTAGCGAATGAAATGATTGATATGTACGAAAAAATGAAAAGGATTGAGGAGGGGAAAAAATGAAAATCGTCCTCGTTTGTTCAGCAGGAATGTCGACTTCGATGCTCGTGAAGAAGATGATTGCATCTGCCGAAGAGCGTAATATTACAGCAGAAATCATGGCGGTTGGTGAAGCACAGCTTAAAAACCATTTAACCAATCTGGATGTCGTGTTGATAGGCCCTCAAGTGCGTTATTTAGAAAAGAATATCCGCGGACAGGTAGAGTCAAAAGGGGTTAAAGTTGATGTGATTAATCAGATGGCTTATGGAATGGTTCAAGGAGATAAAGTTTTAGATCAGGCGCTTGCTTTAAAAAATAGTTAATCATAAAAACAGCTTGCACAAGAATGAAGGTGCAGGCTGTTTTATTGTGTACACCCGTCAGGTATGAGTTGTAATCTCATTGTTTTTAAAAAAATTAGGCAGTAGATAAAAATTGGCAACGAAATAAGGCAGTTTTTTTGCATGTCTCGCTTATTGTCGATAGAGACTATCCTCAAGAGGTGAAATGCATGAATGTGATTACAACTTTTACTGAAAAGAAACGAGAAAAGCAAATTAAATATGAGAGATCTGTTTTGCGGGAAATTTCGATAAAAGTGCTAAAGGAAAGAGTACAGCAATATTTTGGAGCAACGAGATTCGTTCAAGGGTTATTGATGAATCTAGGAGTTGAGG
>JAEWDX010000106.1 GCA_023389895.1 Bacillota bacterium | reverse complement strand
AAACTCCTCCGAAACACGTTATCTTCTTAGAATCATGGGGATCTCACCGAATTCTCCTAACAGTGAGAATGACAGCTTGAGGATGACCGTATTTTTTGATGTAAAAACAGGTGAAATGGTGAACGCCTCTGAGATGATTGGTTACGACAAGGATGGTCGTACAGACTGGAAGGAAGTAGAGCTTAAACGGACGCTAGGCAATAAGTGAATGTTGGAAGTAACAGCCTATTCACCTTTTTCGGGGCGTTGGGCAAAAACACCCATTAACCGTTTAGAATGCAAAATTATAAAAAAAGTCGGGGTTCCAAGGTGTTAGGAATTCGCGACCTTTTTTTATACTTTGAGAAAAGAAAAAAGATTATTTATTGATAAAATTCCAGCTTGTGCTCCTTTTACTCTTATCTCGGTCATATCCCTACTTTTCCAATATTTACAATACCACCAATTTTAAACACACCCTTCCACTTTCCTTTTTCATGTTGTAGCTACTGTCAAAAAGTGTAGCTTTATAAAAAACTTTGCTTGAAAATATGGTAAGAACGTTGATATATATCAATACGGCTCATGTTTGTATTTTGGCATAAAAAATAAAGGAAGGGATTCGTATGTCCTTAAGGGGTCGAGAGCTACTTACAGCTGATCAACGGGAAGAGTACGTTAAAATTTCTGTAGATATTAGTGAACATGAATTGGGTGCATTTTATACCCTTTCTCAATTCGACCACGAGATTATTAAACGCCATAGAAGATTCCTAAATCAAGGACATCTTATACCTTTGCTTAAAGGTAAATACTTAATGAGTGATAATATTTCACACGCACTTTACTTTAATTGAAATATCTTTAATTCTAGATAAAAGCAACATGAATTTTTTATTTTGTCAATAAGTATCGCTTGAAAGAATTAATAATTTCTGTACTATCTATTCACACATTTGCTATTATTTAGCTATACACTATTTTTAACGATTTGTCAGGAGGGCACTATGATGACAGGAACAATTGCTGTAATAATGGTTTTTTCCATCCCCATTATTGCAATCATTACTAATCATTTTCAAAGTCAAACAAAAATGAAGCAGAAAATGCTGCAAGATGAGTTAACGCTTGAAAAATTGAAGCATGAGAACTACTTGCTGGAAACAGAGAAGCTAAAGCTTGAACTTGAAAATCAACTCAAGCTTGAAGATCCAAATAAAAAAATAACGTTGTAATAAAGAAGAGAGTGACTTGTTTAAAGAATCACTCTCTACATTTTTCTTATTCAATTTCCGCTAAGGCAACTTCCTGATATGCTTTAAACAACCTGCTGCAAAAGGCATCCCACTCAAATGCTGCTTCCATTGAAGCAGCATTTACTTCATCAAGTACAGGTAGTTGTAATAATTTTTCAAGTTCCTGAGCCATTTGAGCGATCACTTCTTTCGTTGCTCCATCAAGAATACTCGCAATAAATTCATTAGCGGGATACCATTCTGTCACTCTTTCAATATCACGATAAATTTGGGTAAGCAGGAGATTTCTCGGTCCTTCCCATTGTTCATTCACAACAACATCACGGAAAATACGTGGCAATGATGAAAATTCCTCCATCACCCCATGACCGGCAAACACGGAAATTGCTTCCCGCAATACATTTATGCCTTCCTCAGTAACGCAAATTTTTTGTAGTAAAATTAATTCTCGTAAATTAAATAATTTTCTTCTCATTTCTAAAGGCTGTTCAGTAGGAATACCTGGGTTTAATGGATTTTTAAGCTTTAGGAATAAATCATATATTTTAAAAGCACCTGCTGTCGTTCGTTTCGCCGCTTGTTCTATTTTCCTTAGCTTGCTGGCTGAAAGTGGAAATTCGTTGATTTTTTTACCAAAGACAGTTCGGAAATCTGCATATAAATTTGCCTCTCTTGAAGCTCGCAGCATGAATCCTGCACAGGCAATACCGATTTCTAACCTTGATAAAGTTAAGACGATTCCAACTGCTACTGCAATTCCTTTATTTACTGGAGCAATCGGGTAGGCGAGGGAGCCATTATACTGAATTTCCGCAGTTGGCAGCTCAGCTGTGCCCATTTTCCACTTAATTCGATTAATTTCATAATGATTACGGATTTCCTTTTCCTTATTACCAGGGAGCCATGATGGAACAATAAAGGTGGAAACTTTATTAGAACCAGCAATTTTTGCTGTGACAACAGCATAGTCGGCGTGGGCAACAGAGCAGAAGAATTTATTGCCGTACAGCCGATAATTATTTCCATCTGGGATGGCCTTCAATCCATTTGCCGGCAAATCAGATCCGCCTTGAATTTCTGACATGAATTGTGCACCGATCGCAAACTTCCCATTTCTACCTTCTTTCGTGTGCTGTAATATTTCTTCAATCTCAGGAATGGCTGGATTTGGATATTGATCTAATAGTGCAACAAGTCCATGTGTACAAGTAAGTGGGCAAGCAACCCCAGCCTCACCCAGTTGATGGATGAGCATTCGTTTAATAAAGCTTTCCCAAGGATTTATTTTTGTGGAAAATAATCCTTGACCGAATACACCTTCTTCAAGGACGTGAACTTCATGAGGACGAACAATTCGATCGATTCGACGATTATAGGCATCATAATGAAGCATATATGGACGAACTTCTGGTCGGGCAATTCTTTCCGCTAATTGATTCCATATTTTCGAAACGGTTGGGGAGAAAGAAAGCATGCTTTCGTGGATTTCAGGAAAATTTTCTCCTGTAAAATGTTTTACTGCTTTTTGTAAAAAAAGATCATCCTTGTACCAATCTAAGCTGTCACGATTCAAGACAAAATCTTCAAAAGAATAGTTATTCAATGCTTCCAAATGAGTATTTTCTGAAATGATCGTCATATTCCCAACTCCTTTATTAAATATTGACAAATTATAATTTTCAGAATTATTATATATATAAGTATGCGTTAACGTCAACTAGAGGAGGGCGAATATGTCAGAGGAAATCGTTTTCTCAATAAGTGAACTAGCTACAATGTTTGATATTAGCTCGAGAACAATCCGCTATTATGAAGAGGTTGGACTCCTTACATCTGAAAATCGTGAAAGTTTAACAAAGCAAAGATGCTACACAAATAATGAAAGAAGAAGATTAAAATTAATTTTAAGAGGAAAAAAATTAGGTTTCAGTCTTACGGAAATTAAAGAAATGGTCGATCTATATGAATCAAATCCAGAAGGGGAAGAAGAAAAGCAGCGAATTCTCGCATTTGCAGATCGTAAGCTAGTAGAAATTGAAGAACAAATCTTTCAATTACAGATCTTAAAGGCGGATATTCTCGCACATAAAGAAAAATACCAAATGTAGACAACTAATAAACGAAAAGGCTCTGGAAAAATCCCCTAGAGCCTTTTGGCTATAATTCTTTTATGGAATTAACATTTAAAAGATTCATTCTACATCTTAAACTATCTTTCCTCGTTCTTTTTTCAAAATGGCAAAATAAAGAAGGATTGATAAGAAAACAGAGATGCCTGAGACGATATAAATGCTGCTATAACCTAATAGATAAGCAATTTGTCCGAATACGATCGCTCCGGTTCCAACTCCAAGATCAAAGAAAGAGAAGAAGGTCGCATTTGCCATTCCACGTCTATGTGGCGGGCAATCTTTAACAGACCAAGCTTGCAGTGCCGGCTGTACAGTTCCAAAGCCGAGACCGTAAATAATCGCTGCTGCAAACATGATAAGATTGTTAGGCAACCATGCTAGCAATCCCATCGCAATGATGATGCATAAAGTACCAGGTAAAAAAACAGCCTGATGTCCTCTCGTGTCATAAAGTTTCCCTGCAAATGTTCGTGTAAGCATTAAAGCAAGTGCATAAAGCAGGAAGTACCATTCAATTCCGCCAATCCCTTTTTCGGCTGCATAAAGCGGAAGAAATGAAGCAATTCCACCGAAAGTTACTGTAAGAAAGAATAAGAGCATAGAAGGAGCTAATGCCGTTTTTTCATAAAAATCCCATTTTTTTAGTGGAGCAGCTTGTTGCTCCACTTTTTTGTAACGTATTGTTGATGACAAAAGAAAAGCCATCAATCCAAGTGCCCCAGAAATCAAAAATAAGTGTTCAAACGATATTAGGCCTACGAGAGCAAGACCTAAAGATGGACCTAATGCCAAGGCAATGTTACCTGAAAGTCCGTAATAGCCCATTCCTTCTCCACGTCTTTTGGGTGGAATGAGATCCGTTGCAATCGTACCGGACGCAGTCGTCGAGAAACCCCAGCCAACCCCTTGAATAATTCTGATCATAAAGAGAAAAACGATGCTATTTACAAAGCCAAATGAGCCAACAGATAGAACAAATATGCTTAATCCAAGTAAATAAACAAATCCTCTACCTTTTGTCTCTAGGGCACGTCCAGCCAGAGGACGAAGAAGGAGAGCGGAAAATGTAAATATTCCAACGACTAATCCAATTAATTGGTCATTACCGCCAAGATTTTTAACAAATAATGGTATTGTCGGTAAAGTCATTTGAAATCCTAAAAAGACGAAAAAATTGGCGAAACAAATTAAAATAAAATCCCGTGTCCAAATTTTGTCAGAACGCGGATTTTGTAAAGGAGTTTCCTTCACTAATTGCTGACCCATCTATAT
>JAEWDX010000056.1 GCA_023389895.1 Bacillota bacterium | reverse complement strand
CAAATAGTCATCACTTGTTCAAAGTCATGTGAGATTAAGAGAACAGCAATTCCTTTATCTTGCCTATCTTTAATTAAGCTATTTAAGAGACTAATTGCCTCTTGATCCAAACCCGTGTGTGGCTCATCAAGTAACAATACCTCTGGGTCAGCAAGGAGAACGCGGGCTATGGCTAAACGCTGCATCATCCCCCTTGAAAAAGAACGAATCGGGATATCTTTAAAATAATGAAGTCCGACAGTCTTTAATAGCTCTGATGCTTTTTCCTTTTCATTTTCGACTTTGTATAATTTTGCATAAAAGATAAGATTTTCAAGTGGGGTGAGCGAATTATACAGAAATGATTCGTGTCCCAAATAACCGATCTTTTTCTTTAAAAGGAGCGACTTTTTCTTGATTAATTCTTTATTTAAATAAATTTCCCCATTTGTTGACTGCATTAATCCCGCTGCTATTTTAAAAAACGTACTTTTTCCAGCTCCATTTGGTCCAATAATAGCAATACTTTCCCCAGGCTCTACCGCTAAAGAGAAGTTTCTTAGGATTATTTTATCGCCAATAACTTTTGAGATATTTTTAAATTCAAGCATCTTATCCAACTCTTTCTTAAGTGAATCGAAGCAGTTCTTTTTTTACCCTTTCAAGATGCTGCTTATATTCCTCAATATTTTTGGAATATTGCTCATCCGTAACTTCTCCCTGCTTTCTAAGCTCCTCTAACTTCGTCATTTGCTCTTGGATAACTGTCTTTTTTCTTAAGAGCAGTTGAAATTGCTTTTCTTCACTATCTTGTTCACGCAGCTCTGATTTCTTTCTTTTCCTAAAAAAAAGGATAACGACAACGACAAGTAGAACAATCAATAAAATATGCGGATTTAAAGAATTTAAAATTGGCGTTCCTAACCAAAAAGATATAAGCCACTCTGGATGAAATGGTGGTAAATCACTCATCATCCAACTCTCCATTTTGCTTACGTAATTTATTTAATTCTTGTACTATTTCTCGCTCAACATTTTCATCAATCGTCTCTTTGTTTGAATGAATTGTTTTCGTTGTCGTATCTTGTGTTAAATAGCCAGCAGCCATTGCCTGATAGCGTTTCTTCATCGCTTCAAAATCTTCCTTAGAAATCTTTTTCATGAGATAGTCCATTTCAAGCTCATTTACTGCCTCATAGATCATTTCCAATGGAGGAGCCGCTTTTCCTTCTGCATTGGCTATCATTTCCCCTCTAGTGTTAAAAAAGGGAGCAATAATAAAATAAAAGCAGCAAATGACCATAACAGCACCGATGAATAAATAAAAATAATCCATTTTGATCGCTCCTTTTTATTTAGAAAAGAGAAGCTCCTTGACATCCAAGCCCCAAATATTTTTTTGGAAAAACTCAGCATTCGCCAAGTCCTTACGGCGAATGTTTTAGTTTTTCTTATGCGATATTTTTTACTAGCAATCTAATCTAAATTTTCCGAATAATGCTCTTTAGTTCGCTGACAAATTTCAGCTTTTTATTAGCCTAAAAATACTTACGTCTCTCTTCTTCAAATGTTTGCTCAACTATTTGCTGTTCAACATCTGGCAATTTTTCAAATTGTATATCATCTGAGTGTGCATTTTTATCAATTATTTTTTTTATTCCGTAGCCAACTCCGATTGCACCTAGTAGGAATCCTATTACCGGCATAATCCAGGCAATTATTCCGCTCCCATCAGTCGCGGGAATTCTTAGTGCAGCTTGACCATATTCATCAATATAAGATTGCAAGACGTCTTTTTCGGATTTTCCTTCATTTAAAGCTTCTAATACCTCTTCGTAATAAATCTTTTTGATTGAGCAGGTTGAAAATTCATGGTCGGCATGTCCCTGCATATCCAGTTGACTTATAATAGATTGAAACTCTTTTGAGTTATAAGTGAATTCAGTGTCTGCTTTTACCTCATTAAAGTTAAGACTAAGATCAATCATGGCAATAGATGCTAAAAAGATAAATGAGCCTTTTATGAATTTTTTTCTAGTTAAGCTTTTCATTTGGGAACACCTACCCGTCTGCTTCTGCTTCCAAATCGATAAGCTGAATTTGTTTTTCCACCAATAAGAGCAAGGGCAGTACCGATTAGCATTAAAAATCCTCCAACCCAAATCCAGCTTACAAAAGGATTAATCTTTACTAAAAGCGTTATCTTTTCAGCGCTTTCCCATGAACTTAGAACGACGTATAAATCCTCTTTCCAGTTTGTTTTGATCGCAATTTCTGTGGAAGGCTCTGGCCAGGTTGCGTAGAAAATCTTTTCTGGTTTAATCGTACCGTTGATTTTCCCTTTATAGGAAACAGTTAAATTTGCAAACACGATTCCATTGCCATTTTTAGATGTTTCCGCCAAGCCTACAAACGTTAAGTCATACTGTCCAATTTTAAAGCTCTCGCCTTTATTCACTGTTTTCATCACCTCTTCAGAATAAGCATGTGAAGAGATAACACCAATAGCAATGACGGCAATTCCAATATGGACGATATAGCCGCCATATCGACGCTGATTTTTTCGAGTTAATTGGATAGCGGCCTTAACAAATCCCTCCTTTGTTGCTTTTCGCCGTGCAACCATTCCTCGCCAAAACTCGGCGATATGAACGGCAAACATTAAGACAGTTGCAGTTAATCCAATAATCGCATAAATTCCTTTAACACCCATTACAACAAGTGTAATCGCAAAGACAATCGCGATAATAAATGGAACTAGAATATTTTTCAAAAAGCGCTCAAACACTGCTTTTTGCCATGAAATAAGTGGACAAATAGCCATTAAAATAATAAGAGCAAGCAAGATAGGTGCCATTACTTTATCAAAATATGGAGCACCTACATTTACTTTCGTTCCCGTTATTGTTTCAGAAATAAGCGGGTACATCGTTCCCCAGAATACAGCAAAGGCCGCTCCGACAAGAATGAAATTATTTAATAAAAAGCTGCTCTCCTTTGAAAAATAAGCTTCGATTGGCTTACTTTCTTTTTTAATTAACTGATAACGGGTTGCTACTACATAAATAGCAAGTAGCATCATAAAAGTCATAAATACTAAGAAATAAGTACCTAGATTACTATCTCCAAAAGCATGAACACTTGTTAAAATTCCACTTCTGACAAGGAATGTTCCGAAAAGTGATAGAATGTAAGAAAGAATAATTAAACTTAAATTCCATGTTCGGAGCATTCCTTTTCTCTCTTGAATCATCATCGAGTGTAAAAATGCGGACACTGTTAACCAAGGTAGGAATGAAGCATTTTCTACTGGATCCCAAGCCCAATAGCCACCCCAGCCGAGCTCTAAATAGGCCCACCAGCCTCCGACGATGTTACCAATTGTCAAGAATAGCCAAGCCACTAATGTCCAGCGTCTCGTTAATTTAATCCACTCAGCATCCATATTCCTCATGAGTAATGCAGCTATCGCATAAGCAAACGGAACTGCCAAACCTACATAACCCATATATAGAGTAACAGGATGTATGATCATACCTGGATTTTGGAGCATTGGATTTAGCCCCTTACCATCTACAGGTATTGTATCTGTCATTTCAAAAGGATTCGCATTTAAGACCATGACGATATAGAAAAACAACATATTCAACAACAAAATAATAGATACATACGGAATCATATTATTTTGCTTTTTCTTATTGAATACAACGACCGCTGCATAAATGCTTAATAGAAATGTCCATAGCATTAATGAACCAGCGTTCCCTGCCCAAAATGCAGATAGCTTATATACTAAAGGTAACTGAAGATTCGTATAGGCAGCCACATATTTGAACTGAAACTGGCTAGTTCCGAGTATATATAGAAGAAGAAATGCTGCAATACTCGTAACAAATGCGAGAGATAGAATTCCTCCTCTTGCACTTTCAAGCCATTTTTGATCCTTATTTTTCAGCCCAATAATATTTGCAACTAATGAGTACAAGGAAATGACGATGCCGAGAATAAGAGCGATATGACCAATTAAATACATGATGTCACCAGCCTGTCTAATTAGTTCTGCTTATTTTTATTCATTTCTTTATGCATTTCTGCATCATAATTTTCTGGATCTTCTCCTTCATATTTAGAAGGACATTTCGTTTGTACCTTTTCTGCTTCAAATACTCCATCACTTCTTAAAAATCCTTCAACGATGACGATGACATCATCAGCGAAATTATCTGGCTTTACTCCCTTATAAAGAACTGGGAGATTAGCTTCTTTTCCGTCCTCATAAATCTCAAATTTCAATTCAATTTTGTCAGCATCCCACTGAACAGAATCTTGCTTTAAAAGACCTTGTGATAACACATATTCATCTTTATAAACAGTTTTATTATTCATTAATTCCTCAATTGTCACTTCTTTACTACCCGCACTTGGCATTGTCGTAAAAAACAAAATAATGAATGCCGTGGCAATAAGAGTTAATCCAAACATGATCTTTTTATTTTTTGTCATTTTTCTTTAGCCCCCTAATTTTTTTATTAATTCTTTATACTCATCTTCAGTAATACTTCCTTCGAGAAGCATAGCTCTTAACCTTGACTTCTTAGCCTCAATAGCGCTTGGTTTTTCTGCTTCCTTTTTACGAACAATTGGAGTTTGTTTTTTTCTTTTTTTCAAGAGCATAATCATAATGACTGCGGCAATGACACTTACTCCACCCACAACAGCAATAACGATCCCGATCGAAATCGTATCATTATCCTTAACTACAGCTTCACCGTGAGCAGTATTTCCAGCCATTTCTTCCATTATCTCCATTGTTGTCCTTGCATCTGTACGTTTATATTCGAGTTTAATTTCTTTTGTCTCATCAAGCTTCATTCCCTGATATTGGTACAAAAATAGATTCATACCATATCCATTTTCTTGATGTGAATCAGCATTTGGCTCTAATTTAAAGTTTTCCGTTTTTAATGGCTCAAGAAAAACAATACTCACAAGGTCAATATCTGAGAAACTTTTAAACTGATAGGTTAGTTTTTTAGTATCTTTATCTGCTTTAATTTGTCCTGTATAATATTCGATAACAAATTTATAAGATTCATTTGGTTGAATTTCTTCCTTTGTTTCCCATAGAATGGTGCTTGTCTTTTTATCAATTTCGTATTCAACATCAGTTAACTCTGATAAATCTCGATTGTATTCTGCAATGAATCCAATACGAAATTTGCTTTCTTTCATTGGAAGAGGGATTGCGATTTTCCCTTTTTGCGGTTTATCAGTTGGATTCATTAATGTTCCATGATATCC
>JAEWDX010000051.1 GCA_023389895.1 Bacillota bacterium | reverse complement strand
GAAAAGACCTCTGTAATACTACGGAGGTCGGGAATTTACATATATTTCGTTTGTTTTATAAACATAAATCCTAGAAGGACATTTATAATAAACCAACTTCTCTGGCTGCTTCAAAACTGTTTATTGCAAACTCAAACGGGTCTCCTACATTTTCCCAGTGCATATACATTAGACGAGGTTGCTCAAAAAGCCAATGGTTATGAACAGCTGTAACAATAATTCCGCGTTTTCTTAATGCGGACATAAAAGGGTTAATTTCTTTCTGAAGAATTACAGTTTCTCCTAAATTAAGAGTTCTGCCGTTACGGTTGTTTTCAAAGGATAATCCAAATGGTAAAGCTAGAGGCGACTGAGTACGGCGATCTAATATCGTAGCGTTTATATTTCGATTACGCATAAACAGGTGAGGATTCAAATACCATACCGCCTATAATATCTGCAAGCTGCTGGCATGTTGATGTCCCCAAAATTTCCTTCATTATTTGGATTGCTCATTTCATTTCTAAAAATTTTGCATGGACAAGCTACTTTATTGAAACCAATTATTATTAGTAATCCTGATAAAGTGAAAAATAATGAGGCAGAATTAGGGAGAGATATAGTTTTTACACCGTTTAAGAGTTGAACTAATCACGCTCAATAACGCCACGTTCTCCCAAAAGTACCACTTTCGGTTTTAGGAGGACGTGGCGCTCTTAGTCGGCCTGCCCGTTAATCTGCGATAAAAGAAGAAAAATTCGAATCCCTTCCCTGGGTAAGATTTTCAAGACGCCTCAACGCTATATTAAATTCTTCGTTTGTCATTTGTTTTGTTGCTAATAAAGAAGTTAGGATTGCAAATGCTATTGCGGTAGTATCAACAATTACTTCGACCTGTACATCAACATCAGAATTTCCGCTTTGTCCGATAGTATTGATATTCTCATTTTTTATCTTTACAATATTTTCCTCAATAGCATTAGATTCAGAGAAGTTTCTAATTTGACTTGAATTCACCCAACTAGGAGGGATATGCTGGTTATTACCCCTATCAAAATATTAGTTTTGTTCTATTTCCTTTTCTTGTTTTCTCTCGCTTAAATATGTCTCCCCTTTCTTATTTACGTTTTTTCCTTTATTCCACTTATCTCTTTGATACTTTGTTGTAATATATTGGGGATATATTTATAGAATTTGGTTTGTCAGAGGGAAAAGCGATTTTTAAGGGAAGCCCTTTGACTTCCCTTAATTCGCCTTTTAAGAATAATGCGTAAGCACTTGAAGGTCTTAGTGAATAGGTTACACATAAGCCTTATCAATAACAATTCACTATTTTTGATTTTTTATGCAATTGTAATTATAGTTCTTTTTGACACTTTACCATTATAAATTTAAATGGAGGTTTATTTTCCATATTCTTATGCGGCTCAACAATTTCCGAAAATTCTATCAGCCCATATGTTCCAAATTCTTGTTTTATCGAGTCAGAATCATAAAAAAACATTTTTACCCCTTCCAATATCTCGAAATAGTCTTTACCCAGTTGTTTGCCCTTTCCAAACATTGGGGCTTCTTTTGAAATAGTAGTAAAAATCATATATCCGTTTGGCTTTAACTGATTATAACAGTCTTTAATTAACTTATCTCTCTCACGATTATTCAATAAGTGAATAAGTGCATAACAAAATATACCATCATAAAGTTTGTTATCAAAAGGCATATCGGTTACTGAACCATGAAAAATACTGATATTAAGCCCATTTTGCCTTGCCAATTCAATCGCTGTTTTTGAAATCTCAATACCTGTTACATTTATTCCGTTATCAATAAAAATCTTTGCATTTCTACCATATCCAATACCAGGAATCAATATATCCTTAACTTTCTTTTCAAGGAAAAAGTCCTTTGTCAAGATTGCGGAGTCTGAAGGTTCAAATCCCCACATCATTTGATTTTCTATAAAACTTGATTCCCAGAATTCTGTCATACCTCAATCTCCTTTACAAATATTAGCTCTCTTTCTTTAAAATCTGCTGTTGTATAAGCATAGACTACATTACATTGAACCATAAATCTACTCTTGATATATGAAGAAACGCAATTCATGAATATACTGGGTTTCATATTTGGATTCAAGAATAATTATGGTACACGTTAAAATTAAAGTCGAGTTAAAGAAACGGTGGCACACCTTTTCAAGAAGACGAATTGGGCGAATTATGAGAGAACAAGGTCTCATCTCTAGAAAACAACGGATTCCGCCTAATATCAATCCACTCTTCTGTCTGCTCCAGCATTCCAGCCAATTGTAATAATAAGTCTTCTCTTCCCTTTGCAGCCATCACTTGCACGCCAATTGGTAAACCATCAGTTGTTTCATGCAAAGGAATTGACATCGCGGGCTGACCGGTAAGATTGGCAAGCTGGGTGAAGGGCGTTCTCATTAAATTTTTTTGAGCTATTTGATCGACTATCCCAGCCTTTTTCAGCACACCCCCAACCCCTAATTTTCCAACAATATTAATTAACATTTTTTCCGAGGAAGATGGATCAAGTTCACCAATTTTTGCAGGTGGAAAGGCGGTTGTCGGTGTGATGTAGAAATCATATGTTTCATGGAAAATTTCCATTTGATTAGCTGCGATATCCCATTCCTTTATACTTAGGACAAATTCTTCGGCAGTCGTTGCTTTGCCAAGC
>JAEWDX010000145.1 GCA_023389895.1 Bacillota bacterium | reverse complement strand
TGATTGGGTTTACTCGATGATTGCAGGTGTTTTTCTTGCATTTCACTTTATTCTTTGGTTTGAGTCATTGAATTATACATCTGTTGCAAGCTCGACGGTGCTTGTCACACTTCAACCATTGTTTGCTTTTCTTGGAACATACTTATTTTTCAAGGAGAGGTTTTCGGGGAAGGCGATTTTAAGTGGATTGGCGGCTATTATTGGCAGCGTCATTATTAGTTGGGGCGATTTAAAAATAAGTGGCTCGGCCCTGTATGGAGATATTCTGGCCCTCATTGCTTGTGCTCTCATCACAGCTAATTTTATGTTTGGTCAAACGGTTCGTCAAAGACTGTCTTTAATTACCTATACTTTTATTGTCTACAGCATAAGTACAATAACCCTTCTATTCTATGTGCTTATGAAAAAGGAGCCGCTCCTTCCATACGGAACGAATGATTGGGTCTACTTTATTCTCTTGGCACTTGTCCCAACTTTACTAGGTCATACATTATTTAATTGGTCATTGAAATATTTAAGTACATCGACAATTTCAATGGCGATTTTATTCGAGCCGGTTGGTGCAGCGATTTTAGCTTATTTTCTACTTAGTGAAGCAATCACATGGACACAATTTCTCGGTGGGGGCATCGTGATTGCGGGAGTTTCTTTATTTTTATTCGATGAAAGAAGAATACGAATAAAGAGTAAGGTAGTTTCATGAAAGGGGATGGATAAATGATCATTCGCAGAGCTGTTTTAGAAGATGCGAAAGGGATTGCTGAGGTGCATGTACAAAGCTGGCAAGAAACATACAAAGGAATTGTTGACCAAGCGTATTTAGATAACTTGAAGGTTGAAGAGCGTTATCGAAGGTGGAAAGCAGGCTTAGCTTCCAAAAGTGATTCAGAGCCTACTTATGTCGCGGAGAGTAATGAAGGAAGAATTATTGGATTTGCTTCATTTGGACCTGAACGAACGAAAAAGTATGGAGTAGACGGAGAATTGTATGCAATTTATTTGCTAGAGAATTATAAAGGAAGGAAAGTTGGAACTGCATTATTTCAAGCAGGAATAAATGAACTAGTAAAAACGTATTCATCCATTCTTGTCTGGGTACTTGCTGAAAATAAAAGTAAACTTTTCTATGAAAAATTTCATCCAGAGAAAGCAGATGAAGTAGAAATCGAAATAGCAGGTAACAAACATAAAGAAATTGCCTATGTTTGGCAAGATATTGAGGTTCTCAAACAAAGTTTTAGTACAGAATAGTTGCTGGATTAAGATAAAGGAGGAGATTTAATTGGCTATTGATCAAGCTTTTTCTTCATTCCCAGTTTTAAAAACTGATAGATTAATTCTTCGCAAGCTGAAAAAGACTGATGTACCAAATATGTTCAGCTATTTTTCCCAGGAAGAAGTGACGAAATATTATGACCTTGAATCTTTTACCTCTGAGAAACAGGCAGAGGAGCTCATCGAGAGATTTTTTAATAGGTATGAGGAAAAGAAACAAATCCGTTGGGCCATTACATTAAAGGAAAGTGATGAGCTAATAGGTACTTGCGGATTTCATTCTATCGAGCCTGAGCATAGGAAAGCCGAAATCGGTTATGAACTTCACCCAACCTTCTGGGGAAAAAGTATTATGACTGAGGCTGTTTCAGCTATCATTCAATTTGGATTCAATGAAATGACGTTAAATCGGATTGAGGCGTTATATGATCCAAGAAATATGTCATCTGGAAGAGTCCTTGAAAAATGCGGTTTTGAATATGAAGGAGTTATGAGAAAACGCTATTTTGAAAAAGGCAAGTTTGTCGATGCAGCCATTGCTGCAATTTTAAATGAAAACAATTTGAAATCCTCCTAGCTAGTAGGGGGATTTTTTCTAACTAAATAAGTATGTAATTCTTGCGAAAAAAAAGGCAGCCACAACGGTGAAAATAAAAGTTCCGCCATATACCTTATCCTTGGCATTCGAAAGTTTCATTTCTTCTATATAAGAATACGAAAACAAATAGAGTGTCATGAAAAAGGATAAATAGAATGCAAAAGCTTCCAAATCGATCACACCTTTCTAAAAAAAGAGATAGTAAATCGTATGAAATCAATCTATATTCTATGACTGATTTTAATGAATAGAGTATAGTAACAAGTTTTAGCAAGCAGATAATAAATACTGTGGATAACTTCATCTATACATCCAATTCCGTGGATAAGTATGATAGTTTTATCCACAACATGTTAGTAAAAGTATGAATCCCTTTTCTTTAAGGATTTATATTGTGGGTAAACCTGTTGATATGTGAAGATATAACCCGATCTGAATTGTGAATATTCAGCAATAGTGGCTAGGAAAAATAGTCTCTTTAAATTAGAAGAAGATTGTTTGTGTAACTTTTATTTGTTAATTGCGAAGAGAAAGAGAGTGCAACGCAAACAATCTTACGATAGAACCGATCGGATCAATATTTCAATCCACGCACTCAAGTAGTTCTACTATTATCATTGTAATAGGGACCTATATCATTAAAATAGTGAAACTGTCACATACTTTACTCAGTTGGTTAAATGAAGTATTGCTGAGAAGGGTGTAATAATAGAAGTTACAATATATATGACTACTAGCAAACTAAATATTAAGGAAAGTTTCTACGCATAATCATCGCAGGAACAATCTACATTTTGATTGTTCCGAAGGCGCTTGCTCCTTTCTTAAGAATGTGAATAAAACTAATCACAATTACTTAGAAGAAAAAAATAAATAAAAAATGATAAAATTATATTGCAAACACATTTTTAACATGATATATTAGAAAACGTCCTTAAGAAATAGCGCAAAACAAAAAAAGATTTTTGAAAAAAGCTATTGACTTATAATAAGGAAATATGGTAAATTAAAAAAGTCGCTTCTGAGCGACGAAACGAGAATTTGCTCTTTGAAAACTGAACGAACAAAAAACGTCAACGTTAATTCAAGTAGTAAACTTAAGAGCTAATCTTACTCTTTATTGGAGAGTTTGATCCTGGCTCAGGACGAACGCTGGCGGCGTGCCTAATACATGCAAGTCGAGCGGACTGTTAGAAGCTTGCTTCTAACAGTTAGCGGCGGACGGGTGAGTAACACGTGGGCA
>JAEWDX010000005.1 GCA_023389895.1 Bacillota bacterium | reverse complement strand
CCGAATGATATATTGAGAAACAACGTACAAAGAAAGTAAAAACCGAACTATTACGAAGTACTTAATTGTAGCTTCGTAAAATAGTTCGGTTTTTTTATTGGCTAAAATACTTTTGTCCCAGCCTCTTGCTTTTTTTTAATAGACTTGGGCAATTCCCTTTGATCCTAATTTTAAGACTCATTTCCGTGCTGATGAACATCTTTGTAGAATTTTAAGGGAATAGTCTAATTTATCGCCTTGCATTATTGTGAGTTTTTCTCTATTGTTCGTTTGGTTATGTGCTACAATATAATCGTATTTATTTTACATAGCCATTGGAGGACTTTAAGCTTTAATGATATCAAAAAACGCCATCCTTTCGTATGATTATACAAAAAGAATAGCGTTTTTTTCACTTTTGGGATATGATTTTACCCCAGATATAAAAAATCTACTCGGTTTCGGTATTCATTTCTGAGGAGAAATAATCGATTACTTTAGATTTGAATAATTTTGCCGGAAAGCTCAATTCCCTATCTTTATGAACAATAAGCCCATTTGTAGAAAAAATTGGCGGACATAATGGCAACGTTTTAAATTGCTCTTCTTCAAGTTCTTTTTTCACAGCTATCTCTGGAATCAATGCAAAACCTATTCCACATTTTACAGATTGTTTGATCATTTCAATACTTGGAAACTCCAGTGCATCGTTCCCTTCAATTCCAGCCTCCTGCAAAAGCTTACTTGCTTGTGTATGGTATAAACAGCTTGTTCCGAAACTTATTGCTATTTCACGATTCAGAGTATCCAGTCCGTGTGATTCCATTTTTTGCACCAATGTATCAGAAGCGATAAAAACTAGCTTTTCCTCTACTAAAGGGTGGAAAATGACATCACTTCGATTCGGATTTTGGGGTACAATGCCAAAATCTACAGCGTGTTCTAAAACCTGATTAAGAATATCTTGCTGAAATCCTGTTCTCAGCCTTACTTTTATCTTTGGATAGCTGCCTATAAATTCTTGAATAAGCGAAGACATACGCGTTAAGAAAAAAGATTCTTGCATACAAATATGCACGGTTCCTTGTGGTTGATCCAGATCGCTCATCGCTTCCTCTAAAGACATGCCTAAATGAATAAATTGGTACGCAAATTTAGCAAGCTTCAAACCCGCTTCTGTAGGTTTAACCCCCCTAGATAATCGATGAAACAACTTTTGGTTACAAGCTTGTTCTAATAACTGTATATGAGTGGTTACAGTAGATTGGACATACCCTAATTTATCCGCGGCTCGACTAAAGCTTTTTTCTTCAATCACTGCAATAAATGTTTTAAAAAACTTCCCCTCCAATAGCTCAATCATAGTACAACAGCCTCCTTGGTATCGAAAAATGAAATAGGTCGTATCGAATACATTCATAAGTAAAATATCTAACTTCATGTTATATTAATTTTCGTAGAGATGCAAGACTTCTCCACATAGTGTAATCATTCAAAAGGAGGAAAAAGTAATGAGCAAAAAACAAGGATTTAGACTAGGTATTTACGTTTTCAAGGATGCAGAAGTGATTGATTACGCAGCTCCGTACGGCGTATTTTCGGTTGCAAGAAGATTTGATCCAGAATTAGATGTTTTTCTTGTAGCAGATGCTATGAAGCCAATTCAAACACAAGCAGGTCTTATTGTACATCCTAACTACAGCTTCAATGATATGCCTGACATGGATGCATTTTTAATTCCTGGCGGCTTTGGTACACGTCAAGAAACGAATAATAAGCGACTACATCAATACATCCAATCTCTTCCTGAAACAACTCTACTTACAAGTGTATGTACGGGTTCATGGATTTACGGCGCAATGGGACTCTTGGACGGCATTGCTGCCACAAATCGTAAAGAACCAGATCATTTGGAAGCTACGGACATGGGTAAAGTACCGATTGAAAGATTAGCCGAAATTGCACCAGCTTGCAAAATAAGCCGAGCTCGAATAGTCGATTCTGGCAGAATCGCAACCGCAGGCGGTATCGCTTCTGGTATGGAAATGGGCTTTCATTTGCTAAGAAGAGCCGGTTATGATGAAACCTTCATTTCTGAGGTATCTCGCGTTATGGAGTACAAAGCGGCATACGATAATTATAGAAATGACATTGAATATTTTAAGGCCTAACCTAATAGCCATCAAGTTAAAGAAATTCATGTGCCCCCAAACGAAAAAAATGTGCTGAATTTTCATAGACAATTGTGGAAAGATAAAATTTTCGTTTGGGGTACTTCAAAATATAAGGTTGATGGGAATAGGGGCCCGCAGACAGCGGATTTGCGTTAAGCACATTTTTTGGAAGGTAAAACGCTGATTTTTCTACGCTAAGCAGAAAAATCAGGGTTTTTTATATCCTAAGAGAACGCAGGGAATGTATGGAGTTCGAAACCTCCGTTTTAAACGAATATTCTCCTGGAAAGTTTATATGTTCCCATCCTAACGGTGATATGTGTGGAAGTAATTCTTCTTGATATTTTCCTGTAGCTTTTAAATGTTCAATGACTTGTGATAGATACACGGAATTCCAAATGCTATAGGATTTTAAGGTACGGTCTATAAAAGTCTTATTGCTATGTGTTTTTAGTTCAAATAATACGTAAAAAACACATAAAATGTCCAGATTTGAGTACTTTAAGAAGGTAGAACAGGTTCTTTGCTGAAACTAAAACAATTTTAACAACAGGAACCTTTACCTAAAGGAGAAAAATTAAAATAAACCCTCGAAAGTATACAGACATGTCTGTGTAATTTCGAGGTGAGAGCATTGTTCAACAAATTGTAAGGAGGTCCGAAATTAATGAGTGATTTTATCTTAGATCAATTAGGATTTATTCGCCGTCAGACAATTAATTATGTAAAAGACATAAGTGATTCTGCTGCGGAAATCATTCCAGAAGGATTAAGGAACAATATCAAATGGAATTTAGGTCATATATATGTTGTTCAAGAGAAGTTTGCATTCCAACTTACTGGAAAAGAAACTAAATTTCCTACTAGTATTAACAGGTTATTTGATCCGGGAACTAAACCTTCTGACTGGGATATGGAGCCTCCAAGGATGTCTCAATTGATTGATTTGCTAACGAAACAAATTGAGAGGGTTGAATCAGCACTTTCGAACAAATTGAAAGAAGAAATCATTCCTCATTATAAGTCATCTACTGGGCTTACCTTTACAACAGTAGAACAATTACTGGGCTTTTCTATTTATCATGAAGCAATGCATTTTGCGACGATTAAAAATATTAAGAGCATAATTAACAGTTAAGATCAAATTGTTTTTATTACAATGTGAAAAAGTAATGAAGAACTATAACCAGCAAGTACTATAGATCAAACTATATTACTTTTAAACACGCTTAAAACACCGTTTTGAAGTCTTAACGGCGTTGTGTATTTTATGCGCAAGTGCATTAAATATTATAATAAATGCGTTAAGCGTATGTAACACTGTATATTTA
>JAEWDX010000442.1 GCA_023389895.1 Bacillota bacterium | reverse complement strand
ATTCGAAGGGAAAAGCAGTGAGAAAACATGGTTATTTTCGATTGCAAGAAATGTTGCAATTGATTCATTCAGAAAACAAAAAGGCTGGAAACAGAAATTATTGGAGAAATTTGATTGGTCAACAAATCAAGTAAAAGATGATTGCCCTATACCTGAAGAAATTGCTCTTCAAAATGAGGAAATCCAGTTCATCTACAAATGTCTTGATAAGTGTACGATTGATCAAAGACTTGTTATTGTTATGCGGTACTTTAACGAGCTTTCAATTTCTGAAACGGCAGAAACTCTACAGTGGACTGAAAGTAAAGTGAAGACGACGCAGCATCGGGCCTTAAAGGTGTTAAAGAAACATATGGAAGATATGCAGGGAAAGGAGGAGATAAAAATTGAAGAGGCGAAAGTGGAGTGATGCCGAGCTAGAGGAATTATTAAAGCGTATGCCGAAAATGATTGACACTCGTAGTAAAATTGAGATTTATCAAAATATTTCAGTTAGAACGAGCAAGCGAAGCAAACGTTTATTTGTCATGCCGATGGTTGCAACTGCCGCTGCTTTACTTCTTTTTTTCATTCTTGCTCCCAGCTTGTTAAATTGGCAAGCATCAGAGGAAAAGTCAATGGGTGACGTTCAAAATCGCTTGATGCCTGAACAAAAGGAAGAAAAGTCCTCGATTAAAAGTAATGAGGCGCTAGATAAATCTGCTGAAGAGTCAGAAGAAAGTATTGGGATTAGCAGTTATAATGCAAATAATGACCAGAATAAGTTTAAAACGATTCCTGCTGAAGATTATTCAACAGCAGTCTACGAAGATGAGATAAATGACATGGAAGTTTTGATTTATGATATTCCTGATGAAAATGTTCAAACGCTTATACCGATAAGCCTTTTAGTGATGAAGCAAGAAAATAAAACAAAGTTCGATCTCTTTAAAGAAAATATGAAAAATTTAAGAGAAGAAGATTGGGGATTAGCCGATTATTATCCGTTAAATGCTGAATTAACATTTGATGAGGAAACGCATATTTTAACTGTTGATGTACATGCACACCATACTTATAGTGAATCGTCAGCAACGGAATTAATGCTTAAACATGTTCTTTCCGATGTAATGATAGAATTTAATATCGAAAAAACTGAATTAATGAATGAAGGAAAAACGGGAATTGATTTTGCCCATTTAGGTTTTCAAGAAGAGTTCAAACGCGATGAAGAAAGAAGCCATTTTGCTTATTATTTTTATTATCCGAATGCAACGAAAACAAAACCATATATTGTACCCTATGGAGAAAAGCTAGGTTCTATTAATGAAGCATTTTCAGCAATGAAAGAAAATATGAAGGAAGCGAATTTAGTTGCTTCCATTCCTGCGGATCTAAATTTTGATGCGTATGAAGATCGAGAAAAGCAAGTATTAACTTTAACCTTTAGTAACGACTCAAAAATATACGATGATCAGCCTTCAACAAATACAATTGAGGCTATTTTGCTTACAGCGAAGGAATTTGATTTTCAAGCTGTTAAATTAGAAAATACGAATATTGAAAAAGTCGGTCGCTTTAATTTAAGTGAAACATTACAAGTTCCAGTCGCCGCAAATAAACAAATACTCCATTAGTTAGTGAAGATAAGCCAGTTTGGCTTATCTTTTTTTGTACTAAAAATAAGGATGAACTCATAGGTTGTTGAAGGATGGCTATTTGTTAAAGGAGAGTAGAAATGATGCTAGACTTCATTAAACGTTTTTTAATTGCTTGTATTATGGGTGTTTGTATTACTTTATTGTTTCTAGGCAGTAAAATGGTACAAGCTGATTTGCAGCAGTGGGAAATAAAGAAAGAAGTTCGTGAATAGTAAATAATTCTTCCATTTTCTATATTTTTTTAGTATAATAAACACGTATAAAATAATATGGTCTATCTTCGGGGCAGGGTGAAATTCCCGACCGGCGGTGATGAGAGAGTTTATCTCTAAGCCCGCGAGCCTTTTAACAGCTTTTCTCTTTCTTTATTGGAAATGACAAGAGCTTGGGCAGGATTTGGTGTAATTCCAAAGCCGACAGTACAGTCTGGATGGGAGAAGATGGAGGTTCTGCAGACGTTCAAAAAATGCAGGTAATTAGAACGTTTATTAAGTGAGCCTTTGTAATCTCCCTCAAGCGTAGAGCTTGAGGGTTTTCTTTTGCACTGGCTAAAAGCTGCTGAACCTTTCTTCTATAGGAGAGATAGTCCTTTAAGGAGAGAGGAAAAATGAAAAAATTATCGATTAAAGCTTTAGTAGCAATTGGGATGTTGAGTAGTATCGCTTATATTTTAATGATGTTGAATTTCCCATTGCCGCCATTTCCACAATTTTTAGAGATTGATTTCAGCGACATACCTGCATTAATCGCTGCATTAATTTTTGGGCCAATGGCCGGTGTTTTGGTAGAGTTGTTTAAAAATATTTTAGATTATTTTATGACAGGGAGTGCAACAGGTGTTCCAGTTGGTCATACCGCGAACTTTATCACAGGAATTCTGTTTGTTTTACCAACCTATTTTATTTACAATAAGTTTAAAACAAAAAAAGGCATGACATATGCGCTCGTGATAGGTACGCTTTTTATGGCTACAACAATGAGTGTGTTAAATTATTTTGTCTTTTTACCTGCGTACACATTCTTCTTAAATGCCCCTTTAATGTCAGGGCCGGAAATGCGCACGATAATCGCCACTGGAATTTTGCCATTTAATATAATTAAAGGATTAATCATTACGTTTGTGTTTATGCTCTTGTTTACTCGTATGAGTACTTGGTTGAGTAAGCAAGGTTTAAATCGAAACGCTGTCTAATATAATAAATAAAGCTTGACAAAGAAAAGCAACAGCCTGTACTGTTGCTTCAGTTTGTCGACAAAAGGGATTCGGAATGGTCTCATTCCGAATCCCTTTTTTGAAATTCTTAATTTTTTAATCTATTTTAAGTGATTCAACCCTTCCGGGCTCCATCTATTAC
>JAEWDX010000269.1 GCA_023389895.1 Bacillota bacterium | reverse complement strand
ATATTAAATGGTGGCAAGCCTGGTCCGCATAAAACAGAGGGAATTGGGATGGAATTTCTTCCACAATATATGGACCCAGCTTATTTTAATGCGATTCACACGGTCTCAGATACGAATGCTTTTGCATCCGTTAAGGAGCTTGCCAAGAAGGAAGGTTTACTCGTTGGAAGCTCATCAGGAGCTGCCTTTTATGCAGCTTTGGAGGAAGCTTTTCATGCTAAAAAAGAGACGAATATCGTCGTTGTTTTTCCAGATAGCAGTGAAAGATACTTAAGCAAGCAGATTTATGAGGGAGGAATTTAAAGATGAAGCGAAAAACGATGCTCATTCACGGTGGGATAACTGGGGATTCAACAACAGGAGCAGTTTCTGTTCCGATCTATCAAGTAAGCACATACAAGCAAGAGGAAGTTGGAAAACATAATGGATTCGAATATTCTCGTACGGGAAACCCTACTCGTCATGCACTTGAGGAGCTAATTAAAGATGTCGAGGGAGGTTATGCTGGCTTTGCTTTTGGTTCTGGTATGGCGGCCATAACGGCAGTCATGATGCTTTTTAATAGTGGCGATCATGTCATTTTGACAGATGATGTATATGGTGGGACGTATCGTGTCATGTCTAAAGTATTAAATCGCTTCAGGATTGAAGCAACATTCGTTGATACGAGTAATTTAGAAAATATTGAGAAGGAAGTTAAAGCGAATACAAGGGCGATTTTCATTGAAACACCAACCAATCCGCTTTTAAAAATAACAGATATTCATCAGGCGGCTGAAATCGCGAAAAAACATCATTTGCTGACAATCGTTGATAATACATTTTCAACTCCTTATTGGCAAACACCTTTTAAGCTGGGGGCAGATATTGTCCTTCATAGTGCGACGAAATACATTGGGGGTCATAGTGATGTTGTCGCAGGACTCGTCGTTGTAAATAGTGAAAAGCTTGCAGAGGATCTTCATTTTGTGCAAAATTCTACAGGCGGAGTTTTAGGTCCACAGGATTCTTGGTTAATAATGCGTGGAATGAAAACACTAGGAATCCGTATGGAAGAGGTAGAAGCTAATACGAAGGTGATTGTAGATTTTCTTAAGAAACATCCAAAGGTAGAAAAGGTATACTATCCTGGATTGCAATCACATCCAAACCATGAAATCGCAAAAAAGCAGGCACTTGGCTTTGGCGGGATGGTATCTTTTGATGTAGGAAGCGAACAGGCGGCTGATGCACTCCTTAGAAAGATGCAATATTTTACTCTGGCAGAGAGCTTAGGAGCGGTGGAAAGCTTAATTTCAGTACCAGCTCGTATGACACATGCCTCGATTCCAAAGGAAAGACGCGATCAGCTCGGAATAACGGATGGATTGGTTCGCATTTCTGTAGGTTTAGAGGATGTAGAAGATTTAATCGATGACCTCAAGTCTGGATTGGAATAATTAATTTAAAATTTAAAGAAGACTAGCATATAAATTTTCTAGTCTTCTTTTTTTTTGCCCTTATAAAAAAATATTTTGAATTAAATTGTATATTAGCTAATAGTTGTTCACAAAATACCCTTAGGATCTTAACAGTTAATCTAGACATAATAAGGAGGATTTTGGAATGTCAGATAATGCAACTAACAACAAGGACGGTATTCCTTATTGGTGGAAGATCGTCGCAGTTCTCTCGCTAGGCTGGGAATTCATGTATGCAACAAGGACGATTCTCAACCCGGTCATGCCGAATATAGCAGAGGAGTATGGCCTGAACAATGCCCAACTTGGGATTATCAATAGTGTTTTCTTCTTAACTTACGCCCTTGCGCAAATTCCCTCAGGATCCTTAGGAGATAAATTTGGGAGAAAACTTGTACTCGTTCCAGGATTTATTTTGTTTGGTTTGTTTACGGGAATTTCAGGTTTGGCTACGACTTTCACGATTTTTATGATTGCCCGAGCCATCGCAGGTCTTGGACAAGGTACTTTTTACGGACCAGCTTATGCCATTTCATCCGATGCGATCCCTCAAAAAAATAGAACGGTCGGGACAGCTATTATCAATAGCGGGATGGCTGTAGGTACATCACTTGGATATTTGACCTCTAGTGCATTGACGTTGGAAAGAGGAATGAGTTGGCAAACATCGTTTTATATTATGACGATCCCAACTGTTCTTACAGCTGTGCTAATTTGGTTTGTCGTGAAGGAAAAAAGACGGAAGAGCGTTTCGGTAGCAGCTTCCGACAGTAATGGACAGGTAGCACCAACAGAAACAGAAGTAACATCAGAAAAGAAAGTGAAAATTAGTTCCTTATTGAAAAACCGCAATTTGCTTGCGACTTTTATTATGGTTTTTTGCTCTTTATATGGTTTCTTTATGATTCTGACATGGCTGCCGCAGTATCTACAGGTAGAACGTGGTTTTCAAGGAAGTGATGTAGGTTTCATTTCTTCGCTCATTCCGTGGGCTTCTATCCCAGGAGCACTGTTGTTTGGTTATCTTAATGATAAAATGGGGCGTAGCAAACCACTCATTTTTATCCTTGTTCCACTTGCGGCATTATCGATCTTCTCTGTCGTTTATATTAAGAGTATTCCGTTCATGATCGTAGCCTTGATTATTTATGGTCTAACGGGAAAATTAGCGCTCGATCCTGTCTTGATTTCATATGTGTCGAAGAATGCCCCACAGGAAGGCTATAGTACTGTATTTGGTCTTTATAATTTTATCGGGATGTCTTCATCAATCATTGCTCCATATGTAACGGGTTATTTGACGGATGAAACCGGCAGTATGCAATCAGGCTTTTTCCTAGCAATGATTCTTCTGTTTGTTGGTTTTATTGCTATGCTGTTTGCTAAGGAAGAACCTGTAAGGAAGGCTGCTTAATCATTTGATAAAATTTGGATCATATAAAAATGAGATTAACTCTTGACTATTGTACTGTTATATTCCATTTTTGTTTTTGCAGTTAAATATTATCCATTTTTTCAGAGGGGCAAAAGAAGTTTAGAAAATTAACTCACTTTAGAAGAGCATAAAACGCTCTCAATATTGAAAGAAGGGACTGTCCTATCGGACAATCCCTTACATATAGTAACTTTACGCCGAAGTGACTTTATTATCATTTGCGCCTTTGTTAATTAACTTATTTAAATACGGTAATACATAACGATCAAGTCCGAATTTACCTGCATTGTAGCCTGAGATAGCGATGAAGATTGCTAGTAAGATATCTAATGGGCTACTAGAAATTGTTCCTGCAAATAAGAAAGAGAAGTTCATAACCATTGCGAAGAATGCAGCATATGTTGTTAAGCAACCAAGAATTAGTCCAAGTCCTACTAAGAATTCTCCCCATGGAATAAGAAAATTGAATAGATCAGCATTTGGTAGAGCAAATGATTCTAAAAACTTAACATATGTTGGATAGACTAAGTCTTCCCCTTTTGCAACAGGGTTGGCAATCGCACCAGCTAAAAATCCAGATGCATCAAATCCCCCACCTGTGATTTTCCCCCAACCTGCAGAAAGCCAGTGCCATCCTAGATAAAGACGAATAACAGTTAAAATACCAGCAACAATATTATTCTCTCTTAACAATTTGTTAAACATAATAATGTTTCCTTCTTTCTATGTGCTAAAGTAATTGCTGATTAAAATATAACACTTGTGAAAAAAGTGTGATATGTTTTTTTCGGATGTTCACATTTGTGTAAAATTTTTTTTACGTAAATGTGAACAAAAGCTGTAATCATTAATTATATGAACTGTGGAAAACTTTTTAAAACGCGTTCATCATTAGAAATCTCAAGGCTTTTATCATAAAAGGTTTGAAAATGTGTCGGATTAATTCAGAAAAGTGATAAAAGTAACTACTGTTCGCTTTTTATTAAATTTTTCCGCTGCTTTTTGGGTGTTCTATGAAATGGAGGAATTTTGTAAAAAAATAGAGGATTTTGTTTATTACTGTCGAATTAGTCCGTAAAGGAAAGGAGATGAGAATTTGTTTATTGCTAAAACACATCAAGGAGAATGTTTTAGTGTAGCTGACTATCATAATAAAGACAGCTTAAGAAATATTAGGAAAAAGGAAAGCTTTTATTGTCCTGAGTGTAAAGAAGAAGTCATTTTGAAAATTGGTATGAAGAAAATGCCCCATTTCGCTCATAAAAAGGGGACTGCTTGTTTGGAAGGGTATGAGCGGGAATCTGAATATCATTTAACAGGAAAACTGAAGTTATATGAATGGCTGCAAAATCAGGGATTAGCGCCTGTGTTAGAACAATATCATCATGCAATTGCTCAACGGCCAGATATTAGCTTCGTCCATGAGGGCATTCATTACGTGATTGAATATCAATGCTCAATCATCCCAGAAGAATTATTTATTAAAAGAACAAGAAATTACTTTAAGGCAAATATTACCCCAATATGGATTATCGCCGGTAAAAATATTAGACGCCAAGGAGCAAGACGAGCAAAACTTTCTCGGTTTGATTATTTATTTCTGCGGAATGGCCGCTTTAACCAATGGATTTTACCAGCTTACTGCCCTAAAACAAATAACCTCATTATTTTGAATGAGATTATCCCCATTACCATCCAAAAGATTATCACTCCGTTTACGATTACAAGTCTCTCAAATGCAAAGCTTTCTGATTTGATTTCACCTCCCGTTTCTCTTTTCAATCCACTTCGTGAGTGGCAAACGGAAATAAGAAAATGGAAAAATACAGTCTCCTTATATAGTACTCCACAAGATAAATTACTAAAGCAACTATACAGCCATTCCCTCATACCGAATTTACTTCCACCTTACATTGGTTTGCCTGTTCCTAGTGCACCATATATTGAAACACCACCTGTCCAATGGCAAAGTTATTTATTTATCGATGTGTTAATGAAACAGGAGAAAATTTCCTTGAATGAAATTCTGAGTTCGTTTAGAAGAAGGATTCGGAATCAAGATATTTTGCTTAGGAGTGTACTATCCGCTCAACATCAAAATATCGAGTTAGCTGTGAAGGAATATATTGAGCTACTTGTGAAACTTAATTTTCTGAAAAAAATCACTAATAATCATTATATAAGAGTGCTTCCAAATGGAATAGCAGAAAATCAGCTCGAACAGGAGAAAATCGAATCGGAATTTTATCAGAAGTTTGGTGATATAATTATGAAGAGTCTAAGAAAAAAGTTAATGGAATGAAGTAGTTTGAGCAGAAAGTTCCTGCTTAAATGGGGTAATCTAAGAAAGAAATAACATTTTGATGAAGGGATTTCCCTTCGAGAGGCGAAATAGTAAATAGTAGGCTTTCTGTTAATTTAATATTGGAGGAATGTATATGACAAATGAAACAGCTGTAAAAAAACTTCCGAGCAGAAGTGAGATCGTCGTTGAAGACACATGGAGATTGGAGGATATTTTTCTTAGTGATGAAGCATGGGATCTGGAATTCAAGGATGTGGCCGCACTACTTCCAGGGGTAGGGAATTTCAAAGGGAAACTAGGAGAAAGTGCTGATAAATTATATGAAGCACTACAATATCAAGATGAGATCTCCCAACGCCTTAGCAAATTGTATACGTATTCACATATGCGCTATGATCAAGATACAACGAATTCCTTTTACCAAGGGATGGATGATCGCATCAAAACTTTATACACACATGCAGGTAGTGAACTAGCTTATATTGTTCCGGAAATTCTTGCTGTTGATGAAGAGAAGATTACAAGGTTTTTAGAAGAAAACAAAGAACTCGGATTATATAAACAGACTCTTGATGAGCTTAATTTGCAGCGTCCACATGTTTTGTCGGCAGAAGAAGAGGCGTTGCTCGCTCAAGCATCCGAAGTGCTTGGCGCCTCAGGAAATACATTCGGGATGCTAAATAATGCTGATATTGAATTCCCATCCATTAAAGATGAGAGCGGGGAGGAAGTTGAAGTTACGCATGGAAGGTATATCCGCTTTCTTGAAAGCAATGATCATCGTGTGCGCCATGATGCTTTTAAAGCGGTCTATGATACATATGGCAAATTCCGCAATACATTTGCCAGTATATTAAGCGGGAATATTAAAAAGGATAATTTCTATGCGAAAATTAGAAAATATGATTCCGCTCGTCAGTCGGCCTTAGCGGCAAATAATATTCCAGAGAGTGTTTATGAAAATTTAGTAAAGACAGTGAATAATAATCTTCACCTTATGCATCGTTATATTAAGCTCCGCAAAAAAGTGCTCGGTTTAAAAGAGCTTCATATGTATGATCTTTTTACACCACTTGTAAAAGAAGTGAAAATGGAGATTAAATATGAAGAGGCAAAGGATTATGTTTTAAAAGGGCTGGCACCTCTTGGGGAAGATTATTTAAATGTGTTAAAAGAAGGCTTTGAAAACCGTTGGGTGGATGTTCATGAAAATAAAGGGAAGCGTAGCGGTGCTTATTCATCTGGAGCATATGGAACAAATCCTTATATTTTAATGAACTGGCAGGATAATGTAAATAATTTATTCACGCTTGCCCATGAATTTGGCCATTCTGTGCATAGCTATTACACAAGAAAGACGCAACCCTATCCATATGGAGACTATTCTATCTTCGTTGCAGAAGTTGCTTCAACATGTAATGAAGCCCTTCTAAACGATTATTTATTAAAGACGGTTGATGATGATAAAAAACGCTTGTATTTGTTAAATCATTATTTGGAGGGCTTTAGAGGAACGGTCTTCCGACAAACGATGTTTGCTGAATTTGAGCATATTATTCACATGAAGGCACAAAATGGGGAAGCGTTGACTGCAGAAGCTTTAACAAATGAATATTATGAGCTTAATAAAAAATATTTTGGTGAAGAAGACATTGTTATCGATGAAGAAATCGGTTTAGAATGGGCAAGAATTCCACATTTCTATTACAATTATTATGTGTATCAATATGCGACAGGCTTCAGTGCGGCAACCGCATTAAGCAAGCAGATTTTAGAAGAAGGTCAGCCTGCGGTTGAACGTTATATTGAATTTTTGAAATCTGGGAGTTCAGACTATCCGATTGAAGTGTTAAAAAAGGCTGGCGTCGATATGACTAGCGTGAAGCCAATTGAAGAGGCATGTAAAGTATTTGAAGAGAGACTGAATGAAATGGAGAAATTACTCGGTTAATTTAGTTGTATCGGAAAAAGTGAGGACATGAAAATCTTTTTCTGTCCTCACTTTATTTGAATCCTTTGAATTTTTTTCGTTCATTCATCGAACTAATAAAAATAAGCAATGAGATAAAGAGGAGCGGTGATGTAATATAAAGAGGATAAAATTTAAGAAATCCGAATATATTTACGATAAATGCAATACTAATAATCGTAATCATAAAGATAGTAGATAACTTATGCAATCATCATTCCCCCAAGTAAAATGCGGCTTTTCTACATTATATGTTTGTGTCCATTTGTTATGCATCTGAATTTGACAATATTGTGAAATAACACACAAACTCATTGCCACCTTTATTTATCCGTGTTATCTTATAAACAAGAAGTTGTTCACCACAAACACTTACCCCTTTGTTTGGTCGTGAAAAATTTCTCCCATCCCCTTTGTTCGTATATAAATTTAGAAAAAGCCCATGCTAACTTGTCGCTAGCATGGGCTTTTTCATTCTTGTTGATTATACTTCCAAAATATACCGTATTTCACAGGGAATTGTTCTACAATTTGTTTCAACTGTAACTTTTTCATTTCTCGTTCAACTTCATTAATGGACATATCGTAAACAACGGCAATTTCTTTTGAAGCGACAAATTTGAAATATTGCAGAAACACCTCTAAAGGCGGAAGTGTAGAGCGTTCCGGTTTTTCTGTTAACATTTCTGCGATTATCTGCTCATATATTTCATATGGATAGTATCCTGTAATTTTAATACCCTCGTCCTCAATATTTTCATTAAAGAAAACAAGAGTAGGGATTTCCTGAACATCCATTTCAGCAGAAATTTTCAAATCACATTGAAAGGCTTTAGCAGCACTATCTGAATGGATATCATTAATAAATTCCAATACATCAAGTCCGACACATTGGGCACATTCTTTTAAAACATCAAAGCTAGAAACATTTTGTTTTTCTAAAAATAATACTTCCTGTAATTTCCGTAAAAAACGAATCCCCGCTTTTCTTCCTTGTAATTCAGCTGCTTTAATAGCAATAGATGCTAAGTGAGGTGATGAGATTGGATTTTCAAACCAAAGATTTCCATCACATGACATCCCATAGCGACTTGCTGTTTTTTCCCAAAGCGTGGCCATACTTTCATAGTTCTGTTTTTTTGCTATATTTAATGAAGCTAATCTTCCACTTAATACATGCTTGATGGAAAAATAGCGGCCGTACTCGATCATGAGTTTTTTAATTATTGGTTCAATTGCCCAGCACTCTGGACAAAGAGGGTCGATGAATAAGTATATTTCAAGTGGCTTGTTCTCATTGTTTATACAATGAGTTGATGTCGATTTTGATTCGAATGTTTCTTGATTGCTCACTAGTCTCACCTTTCATCAATTCGTTATCAGCTGTAAGTATATTCTATCAATGAGTGATCTATATCTCAAATAAATAGCTTGAAGGTTAATGAATCACGAAATATAACAGAAAAAAACCGTCAATTGGAAATAATCGACGGGCAAAATCAAGTTAAGCAAAAAAGGAATTTTTTATTTTTTGAACATAATTTAGTGTTTCTTTAAATGGAGGGACTCCTCTATGTTTATCTACATTTCCAGGACCTGCATTGTAGGCAGCTAGAGCTAGATCAATATTCTCATCATATTTATTGAGCATCTGCCGCAAATATTTTGCTCCCCCGAAGATATTATCCTCAGGGTCAAAGATATTTTTCACGCCAAGACCTTTTGCTGTATCCGGCATTAGCTGCATAAGACCAGATGCACCTGCATAGCTAATGGCATTTGGATTAAAGTTCGATTCCTGTTTAATAACAGATTGAAGTAGTTTTACAGGAATATTGTATTGTTCAGCAGCCTTTTCAATAATCTGATCGTAGTTTCCCTTTGAATTAGATAGCTTTGTTAAGCTAACCGGAAGAAGGGAAGTAGCACCCTCTAAAGGAGTTAAAGGTTTATTTACATAATCATCGAATGTTTCTAACTGATTATCATCCTCTAATGACAATGAACCTAAAGATCCGTTTTCTGCTAAAAAACTCGTTAAGAGCTCCTCAAACATCGAACCTTGCCCTGAATCTGTTTGTGTGCTATTGAAGTTTTGCAATGCTTGAAGCTCGAGCATGATTTTCAGCTGTTCAACATTCATTATTTAATCGCCTCTTGATTCTTTATATTTCTCATCATAAAAACGTTTTATTTTATTATTCGTTTTGCGAATAGGGATATTCAACTGTGTTAATAGAGTAGAAAATATTATTTCTCCTGCTTCTCGATTCGTTACTTCATATTCTAACTCATAATCTTCCTTATTTAAATAGTAGCTATGATCAAGAACAATTAAGCCGTGTTTATAGGTAATTTCCGCTCGCTTTGTCGTTAATGTGCCAAAATATTGAATGGTATCTGGATCAATATTTATTTTTTTTATGATCGAACGAAGAGGAGTGCTTTTTAAGGTTTCCCCCTGTAACATTTGTTCTACTTCTATTATCGGCAAAATCTCGTTTGTTTCAAGCAATCCATCTTGATGTGGTTGTTTCAATGTAAGTTCAAAGTGGTTATTTTTTTGTCTGATTCTAAGGGCACAGCCCTTTTCTTTTAAAGCGAAATTCACAGTATCGAAATAATGATTCTCCTGTGTGAAGAAATCATGTGGTGTTATATTAAAAAATTGACTTAGCTTCTCGAATTCTTGTTTCGTTAAGATGTTTTTAAGTTCTATTTCAATATTTTGTTGCAAAGAACGTTCATCCTTTCCTTTCGTCTTGTCTCTATCTTATTATCTCTATCCGTTCCCTTTGATGCAATTTATTTTTTTGTGAAAGGAAAGAAGATAAATATGTTTAAGGGTTTTACTGTCTGTAAATCTGCGTTAAAATGAAAAGAGTTTGGAGGTAGAAAAATGAAAACAATAATTAAAATAATGAGTGTACAATTCGATCGTGATGTCCTTTTATTAAATGCAGAAAGTAATATTAACATTGCCGGGCTAAAGCCAAAAGAACAAATACTAGTCGATCCCGATCATTTATCATTTATATACTTAATGGACTACGAAAATGAATATACATATATTTCTATTGCTGATTTTATTTGGTCTGAGCTTAAGCAGGCACTTGAATGTCAATCTTCTGTTTTTTTGAATATCCAGGAAAGTCGTATTTTGCTGCCTAATTTTCTGGAGGAATTAACTTATCTTATTGAAAATATTATCGGAAATGCGAATTATGGTGAACAAATGGTCGATAAAGTGGAGCAGATTTTTCGCTAAACGTATATAGGGTAATTAGATATAGGTGGTGTTCATATGAAAAATTGGGAACATTTTTTAAGTCCATATAAGCAGGCTATTGAGGAATTGAAAGTGAAGCTAAAGGGAATGAGAAGACAATATGAACAAGATTCAGCCCATTCCCCGATTGAATTTGTTACAGGAAGAGTTAAGCCGATTGCAAGTATATTAGATAAGGCGAATCATAAAGGCATTCCCATTGAAAAACTTGAAACAGAAATGCAGGATATTGCTGGCTTACGGATGATGTGCCAGTTTGTTGATGATATAAAAAGAGTTGTCGAATTACTTAGAGCTCGAAATGACTTTGAAATTGTTGAGGAAAGGGACTATATATCCCATGAGAAAATAAGTGGTTATCGTTCTTATCATGTTGTCATTCTCTATCCTGTGCAAACAATAAAAGGAGAAAAGAAGATTCTTGTCGAAATACAAATAAGGACATTAGCAATGAATTTTTGGGCAACTATCGAGCATTCTTTAAACTATAAATATAAAGGCCAATTTCCAAAGGATATTCAGACGAGATTACATCGAGCAGCAGAAGCTGCTTTTCGGCTAGATGAAGAGATGTCCCTTATCCGTGGGGAGATCCAAGAGGCTCAAGCATTTTTTACAAGAAATAAAGAGCAGCAGTAAAGAAACTAAATAAGTGAAATGATAATATTCTTGATAGGGAGCTATTACGATGAAATTTGCGATTACTTCAAAAGGTGATACAAAATCAAATACGCTAATGAGTAAGATGAGAACGTATTTATTAGATTTCGATCTCGTCTATGATGAAGAGCAGCCTGATATTGTCATTTCTGTTGGAGGAGATGGAACATTATTATATGCTTTTCATCGCTATACGGGCCGCTTAGATAAAACAGCATTCATTGGCGTTCATACAGGTCATTTAGGATTCTATGCAGATTGGGTGCCAGAAGAAATTGAAAAGCTTGTGATTGCGATCGCGAAAACCCCTTATCAAGTCAGTGAATATCCATTGCTTGAAGTTATTATCCGTTATCAGCATGGAGGTAGAGAATCCCGCTATTTAGCTTTAAATGAATCAACGGTTAAGGCAGTAGAAGGAACACTTGTGATGGATGTAGATATTCGAGGCCAGCATTTTGAACGTTTTAGAGGAGATGGCTTATGTCTATCTACTCCTTCAGGAAGTACAGCTTATAATAAAGCATTAGGAGGAGCGATTCTTCATCCGTCATTACCGGCCATTCAGCTAACAGAAATGGCTTCCATTAATAATAAAGTATTTCGGACTGTCGGTTCGCCACTCGTTCTTCCATCACACCATACTTGCTTATTAAAACCTGTAAATGTACCGGATTTTCAAATTACCATTGATCATTTGACCCTTCTTCATAAAGAGGTTAAGTCCATTCAATTTCGTGTTGCTGATGAGAAAATTCGCTTTGCTCGTTTCCGTCCTTTTCCATTCTGGAAAAGAGTCCACGACTCCTTTGTCGCGGATTAAAAGAAAAGCGCAAGGCGCCCGCCAAATAGAGGAACGCAGACTAAATACGCCACATCGTGTGGCAACTTCTGCATGACCCACGTCC
>JAEWDX010000236.1 GCA_023389895.1 Bacillota bacterium | reverse complement strand
GTATAAGGATAGTCGTTTCGGTAATTATAGCAGTACAATTCCTGCATCAAATCAAGTGATTAACTTAAAGGTCAGATTGAAGGAAATGCCAAATAATGCCTATGATGGAGAGGCTTCTGGGATCATCTCAAAAGTTAATTTAAATCAAAATGGGGCAAAATTAGCACAAACGGAGTTCCCAAATGATTATGGTCTAAAGAATAAGGCAATTAAAGATATGGCTTTTAGTTCAAGTGAAGCTAAGAATATCGCAATAGACGTAACTTATTTTGATGATGATAAGGTAACGATTTATTTACAACCTGATTTTGAAATGATCGGTTCAAAAACGGGTGTTAAGTATAAAGATGGGGACAATGCGCTTGAATCTATTAATATTAAGCTCTCAAAAATTGTTGCTGGAAAAGGGGTAAAGTACTATTATTCGATTAACAATGAACATCAAAATGTAGATTGGACTGAATTCAATCCTAATCAATCGATTGAAGTTTCCACGTCTGGTTTAAATACGATCAAACTGAGGGCAGTTGGCGGTTTTGCTCTAGATAATATGGAAATAACAAAAACAATAAAAATTGAAAAGCCTATTAAAAAAATCACCATTCACCCAAATCCAATTGAGGTTGAGGTGGAAAAAACAAAGCCTTTTGAGATTGTGATAGAGCCTCTAGATGCTACAAATAAAAAATTGGATATTTCGATAGAGGATAAAAAGATAGCAGAATTAACTGATGGAAAAACCATTCTTGGAAAAGCGGACGGAGAAACGTATTTAGTCGTAAAAACCACCGACGGTTCTAAGATTGAAGTAAGAGTTAAAATCATTGTTAAAGATCCATATATAGTTCTAAAGGAAATTAAATTTAAAAAACCTGTCTATAAGATTTCCCAAAATGAAAGACTAGCTGTAAAAGATTTGTTAATTTTTAATCCTGAAAAGGCAACAAACAAAGAGATCGGTAAAGTCGTGTCATCATTGCCAAATACAGTAGAAGTACTTAAAATTGGGAATGAATGGTATATTATTGGGAAAGCTATTGGATATTCGACTATTAAGGTTGAGGCTGAAGTACAAAAGGATAACACGAAGCCAAGGGCATCATCTTTATTCGAGATTGTGAATCTTGATGATGGAAATGACGATGACTCTCCAGGTGGAGGAAAATGGTAAGAGCTTAATAAGAAAAAACGGTGCTCAGCACCGTTTTTTCTACTCTATTCACTTATTTAATAATTAATTCATCTGAGAAAATTTGCAGTTGATTCATAATTGGTAATGCCTCAATTCTCTTTAGAAGCACATCTTGATTATAATCAACAATAAATCGGGAGTATTTGCCATCTTGAGTAAGGTGATTCATATTACTAACATCGTTAACCTTGCCACGAACTGCATTAATTTTTAGTTCTTTTTTTGCAAAAACGCCTCCCTCAATAAAGAATAGCGATCCAACACCATATAATGTGGCTGTATCTTCTGTATAAAAGAATCCTTTAAGTGGTTTAATATTATAGTCATTAAGAGGTAGATAAGGAGGTTCTCCTTCATCTAGTGAATGAAAATTATTAAATTCATTGATTCTAGTTATAAATAATTCTTCCTTTGCCAATAAGATGAGCTGCTTATTATTATTATCTGCACCTAAAATATTCGCGTTAGAGATATATGCATTTTTCCCTGCATAAACAACGGAGTCAAATATGACTTGATCATTTTCAGCAATTTCATCAAATTCATCATCACCCTCAATCTGGAACGATTGATTAGCAAAGATGTTTCTGTTCATTTCAATGGTAGAATCTATAGGTTTAATATAGACGTCTTTTCCTCCGATAATATCCCCATTAAATTTTAGTCCTAGTGAATTCATGTCATCTTTATTCACTACATGAGATTCGGCCGTAATGCTGTCTGCAGAAATAAGTTTATCGTGAAGCTGCAGTTTTCCACCAAAATTAATTAAGTGTGTTTTCCCGGAGACATATATATGACCGTTAATCGTAATATCTTCATTGCTTACGAGATATAAATCTCCATCCACAAATAAATCGTTTAATTCTATCGGAAAATTAGTACTCATAATGAGCGTATTTCCTTTTAATTTAACTGGATCACTGCTCGTGAATTTTTCAATATCGCTATTAATACAGTTTTCTTCTTCCGAACTCGGTATGTTGGAAAATGTGGATGAAGCTAATCCTTCCTCTTCAGCCTCATTAGGATTATTGCAAATATTAATCTTCATCGTTGTTTCAACTAATGTACTAATTTCCTCTGCAAGGTCAATTGAAAATGAACTGCCTTCATTTTTTCTTTCTGTTGAAAGAGAACTATTAGCCAGAGCTACGTTTATTTGCTCATTCATCGAATTATCGAATTCGATATTAATAAATTGGCTATCATGTTTTAGCTGTGGAACTTTTCCTTTATAAAAGTTTTTCTCATCTAATATCGTTAAAAGATTGGCAGTCTGACTATATAAATCTCCATTTATTGATGACTTTGGCGTACTTATTTCTTTCTCTGTGTCATCCCGTAGCGAATATTGAGCTTTTTCATTAATCTCTAAATTATTGGCATAAATATTTCCTTGAAAATTAGGAGAACCATTAAGGACTAGCTTATCATCTGAGCCAGCAGCATATTTCAAGAAACTTGGCAATGGTGATAAGATGAGTCTTTTTGAAATGGTGCGTGATATTTTCCCTTCTGTTTCAACAGGATTTTTTGTAACAAGTACGATGTCAAATACTCTTGTGAAGTCTTTGTCCTTTTCGATCTCAAAATGATCATAATCTGCTAGATTTCCAACACATTGATTCGTATCATCTATATATCTAGGAGCTGTACTGCTAAGATCAATAATATTTACACATGCTAACTGTGAATTATCTTTATTTGGAGAAAGTAAATCTTCAATTAATTTCTTCTGCAGCTCACTATCAAAGCTGCTTGTAACTTGAATTTTATTATCTATGCCTTTTGAACGATAGGATTCAAGTGGAAATCCATTTAATAGGACAGCAAGATCGGATGTCATTTTGTCGATCAATTGGATTGATTCATATGTGATAGAAATATCGCTTTCCCTTGTTGCTGTTTTTTTTGCGCCGCTAATTGATGAAGCAACAATGGCCATTCCAAGGACAGTAAATACGAGGGAAACTAAAAGGACAGTAATTAAGCTATTGCCACGTTCATTATTTATCATCAATACAGCCCCTTTTTAAAATCCGAATTGACTTTTTAATTCGAGTGGTTTATTAATTCTTTTATCGTCTAGGTGAAAAGTTAATGTAATCATTCCTTCTTCCGTTTCTTCGCACTCCTCATATTCTTCACATGACAATTTTAATTCGGAATGACTGAAATCAGATACAACATCAATTGGTTTATTGTCAATCATGAATACTTTCATTTTCGCACCATTTTTATCAATTTCACCGAGTTTCAATTCAATTGTTGTTTCTTCATCTTCCTCATATTTTTTTTTCTGATTGATGCTATAGAAGGTTTGCTGCTCACGATTTTCCTGTTGCAGGTCGGTATAGGTATTGTCTACTAACTCAATGCAATTGTCGCCACATGTTCTTACGTAGTCAAATGGAAAGGAGTAAAATGTGTTCATGATCATTGTCACCGTGTAGTCTGCATCATCCCGAAGCTGTCCCTCTACCTGAACTTTGTTATAGAGCTTTATTCCCGAAGAAAAAACCCCATAAATTACTGGAAGAACAATCATCGTAATGACAAGTGTAGCTAGTAATTCATATAAAGTTAATCCACGTTCATCGAATATCTTCACTTTTTATATCTCCTTCTACTTCAGTGGAGTGGTCTTTTCCGTTAAAAGACCAAGATACCGTTGCTTTTAAAGGAATATAGTATAAATAATTTATCTTACTGGAATTGGGTGCTTCTTCAGCCTTAATTACTACTTTGTAATCGATATTATTAATTTCTATAGGCTCACAATCTGTACGCACCCTTTTTTCATCTTCATTCTTCCAAAACATTTTGTATTTATTATTGCAAAGAAAAATCGAAATCTCTTCAGTTGGATCTTTTTCAAATTTGTCTCTAGTTGCTATAAAACTCTCCTTTTCAATAAACATTAAAGCATTGCGAGCAACATTGACGGCAGCGGTTTTTTTTTGATTTATATTTGTATATGTATAAGCCTGGGTAAAAAATTGCATTGAACCAATTATAATTATTCCAAGAATGGTTAAGGATGCTAATAATTCAACAAGTGTCAACCCTCTGGAATTAGAAAGGATTTTTTTGACCTTCATTTTATCAGCTTCTTTCAAAATCGTTTCTCTTATTATACTATATTTTATAGATTTTTTATGACTTGATAGGTATAAAATCACATTTTTATAGAAAATTGTAACAAAATTTACAAAAAAGTGAGTAAGGATCGTTTATACTAGTTAGGAAGGGGTGAATCTATGAGAAACTACTTATTCGCATTAGCATCACTAATAATTATAGTTCCTTTATTACATATAATACCACTAGGTTTTTCTAGAAAAGGGAAATTTATCATTATTACTACTTCGCTTTCACTAGCTACTTTGGGACTGTTAGCAAACACGATATTAGGATGGTGGCAAATAGCTTTATTAATTTTAACCCTCGTTATTATTAGTTCATTTTTGCTAGATAGAAAGATTCACCATCTGCTTTTTGTTGAACAGGTAGACAGTATAGAAAAATCCGCTGTTAATTCGGATTACTTATCGAAAGATTATTTACAAGACAAGTTAAATAAGGTCAATGATCAAAACAAATTAAATGTAGGGAGTGAACTTTTAGAAGAAAAGATTCTTTATTCAGAAGGAGATGTTACAAAAGAAGCAGATGTCGAACCATTAGCGTTATTAGAAGAAAATGATGAATTAGAACAGCTATTGGAGATTTCCCCAATAAATTTGGAACAGGAAGAAATAGTTGAAGATACAGTTGAAGCAACAATCGAGATCGGAAATGATGCAAATTTAGGCTATATGTCAGAGCTAGAAAAACTTATTTCTGATACTTCAGATGACATCATGAGTTCTAACGATAATGCAGAATTAGAAAACGACCAAGATGCTTTCGTTTCTATTGAAGTTAGTGAAGGAATAAACGATGATGATGATGAGTATCTGGAGGAATTGTCGCAATTTGTAAACATTGAGGATGCCGTTACAAGTTCAGTTAGTCAGCATAATGATGAAATAGCTTCAAAAGACCTTGAGGATGAAGAAGAATTCCTTAATGTATTATCACAATTTGAAAGTGTAATGAGCGAAGTGGCAATAGCAGATGAGGATGAAGGAGGGGAAAATGAAATTAGTGATGACCAGTATGTGGAAGAATTGTTAGGAGATGCATTAGTAGGAGAACCAAATGTTCATTCGGAAATGGAGAGCCTTTTCTCAGAGGAGCGTAATGCAAGGGATAATCTTCAGAGAAACATGTTCAAAACATTATTAGAGCAAACAAAGCTAGCGAGGAAGACGTTTACTCCTAGTCAATACGAGAAAATGCTCCTAGAATGTTTGCACCCGAAAATGTCTAATTCCGAGTATTATACATTTGCTAGTTTATTAATTCAGCATTATATCTCAACAAAGGATTATTTCAAGCTTGGGGAGATGCTTGCAACATTGAAAGGTAAATATAAGGAATATCCTGTCATCATGCAAGAGCTCTGTTTTTACAAGCGTATTGTCCAGAAAATTGATGAGAATCAAGTGGAATAACCTCAAATAAATCTATGAAAAGTCAGGTGTGAAGAAGAAAATGAAAAAAAGCTCACAAATTACAGAATTACCAATTATTAGTATTTCTGATGGAAGAGAAGTTGGAAAAGTAAAATCTATCGTGATAAATCCAGAAAAAGGTTCAATTGATTTTTTAACCATTGAACATGAAGAATGGCAAGTAAGTGTCAAGGCTATTCCCTTTAAAAGGGTTGTTGGGATAGGTGAATATGCACTGACAATTGAAAGTGATCATGCAGTCATTGACTTAAATGAAATTCCAATCGCCAACCAATTAGTGAATAAAAAAATTAAGATTAACGATACGAAAGTGATGACAAGAAAAGGCGAACTGATTGGGGAAGTTGTCGAATTCTATTCAGATGAAGAAACAGGACAAATATTAGGAATGGATCTCCAGCTTGGTGATAAAGCTGTAACATTGTCATCGAACTATGTCCTCACATTTGGAAAAGATATTATCATCGTGAAAGAGGATGTTCGCGAAGGTTTTCTAGAAAGCGCATCACAACTTGAGTCGAATGATAACAATGAAACAGATTCTATGACAGAAGAAGATACGATAAACGTTTATAACAACCTAGAGAATAATGAAGAAGAACACGCGTTGAAAGAAAAACAAATTGAGCTATTAAATGAAAAATTGGTATTAAAAGATATCCTCGATTTAGACGGAAATGTCATTATTACGGCAGGAACAATTTTGTCCCGAGAAGACGTTTTGAAGGCACAAAAAGAAGGGCCGAGTGTTGTTGTTGAATTGTCCATGAATGTTGAAGCTTAATAAAAAGCAGGTGTTCAATATGAAAAATATTTCTAGTATAAAGTTGTACACTACCTTAACAATATGCACAGCGTTTATTTTTTGTTTTTCATATGTTGGAAATTCTGTTTATGGGAAAGTCTTTAGCAATAATGATCTATTTACAGCGAATACTCAGATTGGCTCCGTCAATGTTTCGGACATATCTCCAGCAGAAGCATTAAGTATGTTGGGTGAGGAACAGGTTAAATGGAAGGGAAACACTAAGATTAGATTAAAATACAAAGAAAAAGAACAAGAATTAGATTTAAATCTCTATAACTTTCAGATTGAAAACTCAATGGAACATGCTAAGTCGGGGGAAGAAAACCAGCTCATTGTTAAGATAGACGATAAGTCTCTCAAGAATTTACTTACTGAGATTTCAGCTGAATTAACGAGCACTGAATTCAATTTTGAGCAATTAATAGACGATCTATTAATCTATGCGACTAGATTGGTTCAAGGAAGCCATCAAATTAAACTACTTGACTATTTTTCACAAGGAGAAGAAGACGAACTTGTAGCGGAATCAATGATCTCACTGAAAGATGGAAATAAGTTGATTCAAAAGTGGACAAATGAAGTCGCAGCAATAGAAATAATGCCGCACTCTCAGTTTTCAATGTTGAAAGCAGTGGAAGAAAAAGGTATGACTTCGTTCGACCAAAAAACATTAAGTATAATCTCGTCTGCTATTTATAAAACGGTCTTATCTACGAACTTTGATATAACTGAAAGACATATAGGCAGGAGTTTGCCTGATTATATAGAAGCTGGGTATGAAGCGAAAGTCGATAAAGCAAAGAATATGGATTTTATCTTAACAAATCCAAATGATCAAAAATACAGTTTGCAATTTAAGTATATTGATAACTTATTATATGTTTCATTAAAAGGGTCGAAATTTATTTATCAATATACCGTGTCTATTGAAGATGAAGAGTCATTTAAACCGAAGAAAATCGTTCAATATGATGCGAAGCTTCAGTTTGGAGAAAAACGAACCGAGGTTAACGGTGTGGAAGGCTTACTCATAAAAGTTAATCGAGAAATAGTTGATCAAACAGGTAACCCGTTGAGAACGGAGCAAATATCAGAAGATTTTTACCCACCTGTGCATGAAGTGATTGTCCAAAGTTTATTAATCAAAGAAACAGCAGCTTCGAATAGCAATGATGAATCGAATACAGATAAAACGAATGATTCAAACGGTAATTTAACTGAAGAACCGAAGAAAGAGCCGGAATCTAATAATGAAAAAAGCGATTCTAAAGAGAACAATGAAGAAGAAAATAGTAATGATGGGCAAAAAAATGAAGACAGTACGACTAAAAATGAATCCGATATTTGGGGAAAACAAGGCGAACCAAAAAAATAAGTAGTTAAAGCAGGGATTAATATGAACCAGAATCGTAAACGGCTTGGGGACTTATTAGTTGAATCAGGGCTGGTTTCCGCGGAGCAGCTTCAGCTTGCTTTAAAGGAAAAAGATGACGGACAGAAGCTTGGTGATGCCCTTCTTCAAAGAGGTTATATTACCGAGCAGCAGCTGATTGAAGTATTGGAATTTCAGCTTGGGATTCCCCATGTAAGCCTTTACCGCTATCCGTTTGATATAAAGCTCTTTACTATCGTACCAAAAGAAATGGCAAAACGAAACTTGATTATCCCCTTAAAAAAAGATGGGGAAAAGCTGTTCGTTGCAATGGCTGATCCGATGGATTTTTTTACGATTGATGACTTAAGGCTGTCCACTGGATTTCATATTGAAACAGCGATTGCTACGAAAGATGACATTCTACGCGCTATTAATAAATATTATGATATGGACGAGGGTTTTGAGGAATTATTCGGTAATCCAGCTAATACAGAAGATGTTCAAGGGGAAAAAATTGACGATCAAGATTCGCCAATTATTCGGCTAGTAAATCAGGTTTTGAATGATGCAGTGGCAATGAAAGCAAGTGATGTACATATTGATGCCCATGAAACAAAAGTAATTATCCGCTACCGGGTGGATGGTGTACTAAGAACAGAAAGAACGCTACCAAAGCATATGCAAAGTGTGCTCATCGCGAGAATAAAAATTATGGCTAATTTGGATATTACGGAGCATCGCATTCCACAAGATGGACGGATAAAGATAAATTTAGACTTTCACCCAGTTGACTTAAGGGTATCCACTTTACCTACTATATATGGGGAAAAAGTAGTTATGCGTTTATTAGATTTAGGGAGTTCATTGAGTGACCTGAACAAGCTAGGATTTAATAAAGTAAACTTGCAGCGATTTATTGAGATGATTGAGAAACCTACGGGAATCGTTTTGATTACAGGTCCAACAGGTTCTGGGAAATCTTCAACATTGTATGCATCCTTAAGTCGTTTGAATAATGAAGATGTTAACATTATTACCGTTGAAGATCCGGTAGAGTATCAGTTAGAAGGGATTAATCAAATTCAAGTTAACTCAAATGTGGGAATGACTTTTGCTACAGGTTTAAGGGCCATTTTGCGTCAAGATCCGAATATTATTATGGTCGGTGAAATTCGTGACAAAGAGACGGTTGAAGTAGCAATTAGAGCATCTTTAACAGGACATCTTGTATTGAGTACACTCCATACAAATGATTCGATTGGTTCAATTACGCGTCTGCTTGATATGGGTGTTGAGCCGTTTCTTATTGCCTCTTCGGTAAGCGGAATTGTCGCCCAACGTCTTGTGAGAAGGGTGTGCCGTGATTGTGCAGAAACGCATGAGCCGTCAAAACGAGAAATTGAGATTTTTGCAAGGCGAGGAATGAGGATTGAGAAAATTGTTCGTGGCAAAGGCTGCTCTTCCTGTAATATGACAGGCTATAAAGGGCGTGTCGCGATCCATGAAATTCTTGTGATTGATGATGCGATTAGAAGAGTTATCATGAATGGGGAATCATTTTCAAAGCTTAGAGACATTGCTATGCAAAATAAAACCATCTTCTTAATTGATGATGGTTTGCTAAAAGTAAAGCAAGGCATTACAACGACAGAGGAAGTATTACGGGTGGCAATCCCTGATTAGGAGTGCAAAAAATGAAAAATAAAATGGATCTTCTGCTTAGGGCTGGTTATGAATTAAAGGCTTCTGATATACATTTAACTGTTGGTGTGCCGCCCGTCATGCGGATTAATGGCGATTTAAAAAAATACGGGAAGGATAATCTTCGTCCTGATGATACAGAAGGGATGGCGAAGGCGATCATCCCTGAGCATATGTGGGAAAAATTTAAAGAAAAAGGGGAGCTTGATTTTTCCTATGGGATTCCAGGTGTATCAAGGTTTAGGGTGAATACATACTTTCAACGCTCATGTATCGCGATGGCCGTACGTGTAATTCCAACGAGAATTCCAACATTGGAAGAATTAGATTTACCTGAAGTATTAAAGAAAGTTGCGTTGAAGCCACAAGGATTAGTACTTGTTACTGGCCCGACAGGAAGTGGAAAGTCAACGACATTGGCTTCCATGATTGCCTACATGAACGCGACGATGCGCAAACATATTATTACCCTTGAAGATCCGATCGAATATCTTCATAAGCATGATCGATCGATTATTGACCAGCGAGAAGTTGGTTTTGATACGAATAATTTTGCCAATGGTTTAAGAGCAGCACTTCGTCAAGACCCTGATGTCATCCTTGTCGGAGAAATGCGTGATCTTGAAACGATTCAGACCGCGATTACCGCTGCAGAGACAGGGCATCTCGTCTTAGCTACTTTGCATACATCGAGTGCTCCTGCGACGATTAACCGAATCATTGATGTTTTTCCACCGTCACAGCAGGCGCAAATTCGGATTCAACTGGCATCTGTGCTTGTATCCATTATGTCGCAAAGGCTGTTTCCAACGATTGATAAAAAGGGGAGAAAAGCAGCGACCGAAATATTGATGAATAATTCCGCCGTTGCGAATTTAATCCGGAATGAAAAGATCCATCAAATTGCCAATATTATGCAAACTTCCCGGGCACAAGGAATGCACACATTGGAATCGAGCATTAAGGAACTCTTGCAGTTAGGGATTATTTCTAAAGAACTAACATTGCCTTATCTTAAGGAAATGGTGAATGAACATGTCACGGTATAAATATAGCGGCCGTGATCGGAGTGGGAAAAAGTCAGGGATCATAACCGCCTCCTCCAAGCGTGAAGCGGTTATGCAATTAAAAGAAAAAGGTATACGTGTCATGGAGTTTACTGAAGTTCCTGAGACACTTCTTACGAAAGATATAACAATCGGCAATCCAGTAAAGCTGCAGGATTTTGTTATCTATTTAAGACAATTTTCAACATTATTAAAAGCAGGGGTTTCAGTTGTCGAATCAACCGCGATCCTTGCCGAGCAAACTGAAAGTAAGACACTTAGAAAAGTGTTGCTTGTAGTCGAGCAGGATTTACGTGAAGGGAATCCGTTATCAAGTGCAGCAGCTAAGCACAAGAAAATCTTTACAAGCATGTTTGTCAATATGATTAAGGCCGGTGAGGCTGGCGGAAATATGGATGACACACTTGAAAAACTAGCAGTTCATTATGAGAAACAACATTACACAAAGCAGAAGATTATTTCAGCGCTTGCCTATCCAGTAGTTGTTGGCATTATTGCCATAGCTGTTGTTATCTTCCTATTAGTATCTGTTGTTCCGACCTTCGTAGAAATGTTTCAAGACTTCGGTGGAGAATTGCCGGCTATTACACAGTTTGTCTTGAATTCCAGTGAGTTTATGCAGAAATACTGGTGGCTTGTCGTTTTACTGTTTATTGCTATTTTTATTGGTATTGTTTTCATAAGAAATAATAAAAAGTCAAAATATTATTTAGACTACGCATTATTAAGGATGCCGATTTTTGGGAAAATTCTTCAAAAAGCTGCTTTAGCACGGATGACAAGGACATTAAGTTCTTTGTTTGCTAGCTCAGTCCCTATTTTACAGGCGATGAGTATCGTTGAAAATATTGTCGAAAATGAAGTTATCGCTAAAGTCGTGAGGAATTCGAGAGATGCTCTCGAGCAAGGAAGATCACTCACTGAACCAATGAGAGAACATTGGGTTTTTCCTCCTCTCGTATCACAAATGATTGCCATCGGGGAAGAAACGGGCTCTTTAGATGTGATGCTAGCAAAAGTTGCTGATTTCTATGAAAAAGAAGTAGAAAGTGCAACAGATCGCTTGAAATCATTGATTGAGCCGCTAATGATTGTTCTTCTTGCGGGCGTTGTCGGAACGATCGTCACCTCGATAATGGTGCCAATGTTCGAGATATTCAATCATGTTGGATGAATTTTGAAAGATTGTAACAATTTGGACTTAATTTCCGACTGTAATCTTGTATAATTGTAAATGAGACATATGTCACACGAAAAAAGTAATGGGGAGGAAGGGTTATTATGCAACAAAAATTAAGAAAAAGATTAAAAAACGAAAGAGGATTAACACTGATTGAATTACTGGCTGTTATTGTTATTTTAGGGATTATTGCAGCGATTGCGATTCCGAGTATTGGTGGGATTATTGAAAAGTCGAAGGTAGATGCAATTAAATCTGATGCTATTCAAGTAATAAATGGAGCCAAATTATATATCGCTGCTAATGGGACGGGAGATGGTGAAACAACCAAAATTACTGATACAGTTTTAAAAAATTATGTAGATAAACCTAAGCTGGATGCAGGATATTATGTTACTATGACTCTTGATGCTGATGGCGGTGCTGCATATACCATTAATGGTTCAGGTGATACCGGTAAGACAACTATTACATTTACTGATGCTGCTGTTGAGGATATTGATAAAGAGACAGCCAAAGTAAGTATTATAAAAAAATAGATTGATATAATATGTTATATTTTATTTTCTTATTATATGGTTTATTGCTTGGTTCCTTCTTCAACGTCGTTGGTCTCCGTGTTCCGATGAAGGAGTCGATTGTCAAACCACGGTCGCATTGTCCAAAGTGTAGTCATACATTGTCACCAATGGAATTAATTCCAGTCGTGTCTTATTTAATACAAGGTGGAAAATGCCGGCGCTGTAAGGCGCCGGTTTCCCCGCTTTATCCGCTTGTTGAGCTTATGACAGGATTATTATTTGTCGTTGCTCCACTCATAATTGGATGGAGTGCTGAACTTTTCATTGCTTGGACACTTATTTCTTTGTTTGTCATTGTATTTGTGTCTGATTTTACATATATGCTTATCCCTGATAAAGTTTTGCTCGTGTTTGCGGTTATTTTTCTCGGCGAAAGAGTCTTTTTGCCATTAAGCCCTTGGTGGGATTCGATTGCTGGGGTTGCTGTTGGCTTTATTTTGCTCTTATTTATCGCTGTGATTAGTAAAGGCGGGATGGGTGGCGGTGATATTAAGCTATTTGCAGTCATTGGTCTTGCGCTTGGAGTAAAGACAGTTTTGCTTTCGTTTTTCTTTGCGACTTTATTCGGGGCTCTTTTTGGCATTATCGGATTATTGCTAGGTAAGTTGGAAAAAGGTAAACCGATAGCGTTCGGTCCATTTATCGGTTTAGGTACGCTTGTCGCATATTTTTACGGTGAAAGAATAATAGAATGGTATTTTTATACATTTATTTAAGGGGTTTTCGAAATGGCCTTTCGTTTTCAGCTTGGAAAGCAGCGTGCAGCTAGCTTTGTTCTTAAAGATCATGTTATCCGTTTTGTAGAAACGAAGAATCTACCAGAGATTCAAGTACAGAAATGGGGAGAGCGATATTTACCTGCTGGGATTATTAAAGAGGGGAAAATACTAGACCGTGAAACATTAATCATTGTTTTGGAAGAGTGTGTTGCTGATTGGAAGCTGAAAAATAGGACAGTCTCTTTTCTTGTCCCTGATCAATATACTGTACTAAGGAAACTTAAACTTCCTGCTGATGTGAAGGAAGATGAAATAAGAGGCTATTTGTTTATGGAATTGGGGACAAGTATTCATTTACCATTTGAAGATCCTATATTTGATTTTCATTTGCTTCCTGAGAGCCAAAGCAGACAAAAGGAAATATTATTATTTGCTGCTCCGGAAGAGACTGTACAAGATTATTCGGATGTCTTTGAGGAAGTAAAACTAAAACCAACTGCTGCGGACGTTTCTTCATTAGCCCTCTACCGCTTATATGACAATCTTAACCATGATAAAACGAACGAAAATTTATTAATGATTCAATTTGACTTAACAACCGTAAATGTGAGTATTTTTGAGAACCACCAGCCGGTTTTTATCAGGCATTTATTAATGGATGTTGACTTGATGAAATGGGAGTATCCAAAGCATAAAGAGTACGATGGAAGAAAGCCTATTTATTCTGGTGATTCTAATGAGGTTCGTCATTCACTGAAGGATATTTATTCAGAAATTGATAAGGTCATGAATTTTTATCGCTATTCTCTGAATCAAGGAAAACAACAAATAACGAAGATTTTTATAGATGGAGACCATCCGTGGTTTGAAGAGATCTTTGCGGAAATAAAAGACAGGCTAGATGTACCAGTTGTTAAACTAGCTAATCAACTTCTACAAACAAATGGGGAAATACGTAATTTGTCTTCTTTTCATCTCAACATTGGACTAGCTTTAAAAGAGGTGTAATGAATGCTTGCTGATATAAATCTGCTCCCGCAAAAAGAAAAAAAATCAAAAGCCGTCTATCTAATCCTTGGAATTGTTGTACTATTCAGCATCTTAGCAGCTGTCTTCTTCTTATTATTGATGAAAGATAAAGAGCAGCAGCTAACGAATATTGACAATCAAATTACTCAAACAAATATGATATTGGAAGCAGAGAGAAAGAAAATAGATTCCTTAGAAGCTTCCAATTCTGTAAATGAACTTGAAGATGCGATTGCATGGGCCGAGAAGCAGCCGTTTAATATGGTTTATGCTTTACAAGAATTGACTAGACTACTTCCAAAACGAGGCTTTATTACCGAGTTTGACATGGATGTAGAGAACAAAATTAAACAAACTGTCCAATTTGATACAAAAAGTGAAGCAGCTTATTATTTAAATTCTTTACTAACGCTTGAATGGATTGATGAAGCTGTCATAATTGAGGCGAAAACAAAAGATATCTTGAAAGAGAAAAAAGAGAAAGAAATGAAGAATGATGATGTTCTTCTGAGATATGATGCTAAATATGAAATCATAATGAATGCTGAAAAGTTAAAAGCGAGCAATAATCAGCAAGTGGAGATTGATGAGTTGAAAGGCAGCGGAGAAAAGGAAAACGCTGTTCAAGCTGAAGAGGAAGGGGGAACATCCCCATGAATCTCCAAATCTCCAAAAAACAAAGGGGCTTAATTTTTCTAGTCATTATTCTTATGGTATCACTTGTTGCAGGTGTTTATTATTTATTTATGAAGCCTCTAAATGAACAGCTTGAGAGAAAGCATTCGGAGCTTGAGATGGCAAATCAAGGGCTCGTTTTAGTTGAAAATCAACTAAAGCAGCTTACTGAAAAAACCGTTATAAGTTCAATGAAACTTCAAAAGCAAATACCTGTTAAGCGTCTTCTTGATCAGTTGTTGCTTGATATTGAAAAAGCGGAGATCATTTCTGATACAAAAATTAATGAACTAAAGCTGAACGGATCTGAGAGTGATGAAGAAGTCGTTTTTAAAACAAATGAAAATGAAGCAGCTGCTTCAGGAAATAATCAATCTGATACTGAAAATACCGAGTCGGCAGATGCACCTAAGATTCCCGAAGAAAAATTGCCAACTGGAATCAAAAAAATTTCAGTCACGCTGAAAGGTGAAGCTAACACTTATTTTGAAATGGAGTCATTCATTACTAGCTTAGAAAACTTGAAAAGAATCGTAAAGGTAGATGCATTAAAGTTTACTGGCCTTGAAGAAATTTACTCTGTTGAGCAAAAGGATCAACCTGTCGAATTTGAACTTACTATTGCGGGTTACTATTATCCGAAGCTAGAGGATCTACGTGACGAATTGCCACCTTTAGATTCACCAGGGGGCGCAAATAAGAAAAATCCACTTAGCAGTTTCTCTGAAAAACTAAATGAGGATTCAGAAGAAAACCAGCCTTAAGTGAAATAGTTGTTTCTTTGCCCGTTCCACGTACTATTAATGAAAAAATAAGAATAGTGAAAAATTTGCCGAAATTCTCCTATAACAAGACGACAAAAGTCTTGTTATTTTTTTTTGCCATTATGATAGGATGGAACAAACTTTGTAAACGAAGTGGGGAGGGGAAATGGTGGACAGGCCCGATAAAGAAAAGACGATTACGATAAAAATCAATGGGGAACACCGTTCATATTTGGAATCAAAGGCAGAGCCTTTAGACAAAAAAATGGAGATTAACTATTATTCTGAACTTGAAGCAGCTGCCACGAAGGAAGTGGAAGAAGATGATAGCTTTGCTTGGATATTACCGGACGATCATGAGGATGAAAATATCGTAACAGAATATAAAATTGTTAAAAAGCCAACAAAAAAGAAAACAGGTGCTCGTCTAATTAGCAGTAAGTTTACGAGAAACAAGAGTGGTTTGTTTTTAAGTCCAGTATTTATTGTCATTTTCTTTGCGATTATCGTTGGAACAACCTTTGGGGTCATTATGTTGAAAATCGTTACAACGGAAAAGATCGTCGAAAATGCTGATCCTGTAAATGCCCTTCCTCAGCCAAGTAAGGAAAAATCTTCAGCAATAGAGAGGCTTGAGTTACAACCATTATCAGCATATGTAATCCAGGGTGGAGTATTTTCCAATATTACATCGGCAAAACAAATGCAGGCAGAGAATAGTCAAAAGGGTATTCCTACGCAAATTTTTGAAAGAGACGGTCAAGCGTTTCTTTATTTAAGTGTCGCTGATAGTATAGACCATGCTAAAGCAATCGGTGGTCAGCTATCTAGTAAAGGGGTTGAAGTATTTGCTAAGTCCATTATCTTCGATGAGAAATCACTTGAGGGGCTTCCGCCAGCTGAAAAAAATTTACTTGGAAGCATTCATTCTCTTTATGAAGTATTAGCAACAGCTGCCACAGAGGCTGCCGTAGGAAAGGTAATTCCAGATACACTCATCGAAAGCGCAGAGCAACAAGCTGCTACGATGAAAAATATTGAAGTTGGACAATTAAAGAATGAGCGTGTTCTCAATATATATGAGGATCTTGAGAAAGCACTGGAACAATTGAACGTTTATAAACAGTCAGCTGATGAAAAAGAACTAGATAAATTGCAACAATATCTACTTGATTTTTTAGTTCACTATCAAACTTTACAATAGTTTTTCGATTAAATAGAAAATTCGACAAAGATTGAATATTTTCTAGGAAATAATCCAAATTACGAGTGCCCTGCTTATTTTTGAAGGGTTCTCTTTTTGTTTCGACATTTGTCGATTATTATTTGTTTGTTATGCTGAATTTTGGTAGGATTATATTGTATCTCCCAATTCAGATTCGACTATAAGGTAAGGTGATGAAATGGTATGGAAAACCTCATTTTAGCCTCTTCTTCTCCACGACGAAAAGAACTTCTAGAAAACCTTCATTTAACATTCGATGTTTTTAGCTGTCATGTTGATGAAAGCTTTGATCCAGGATTGACTCCAGGGGATATTGTTATGGAGCTTAGTTTTAGAAAAGCAAAAGCAGTAAGCGAGTTATACCCTTCTTCATGTATTATTGGCGCTGATACGGTCGTTGTTTTAGATGGGAACGTATTAGGTAAGCCAAAGGATCATTTAGAAGCTTATGCAATGCTACAAGCATTATCAGGAAAAACTCATTCTGTTTATACAGGAGTCTCCATTGTCGCTCCGAGAACAGAAATTCAATTTTACGTGAAAACAGATGTGGTGTTTTGGGAGCTTTCAGATGAAGAAATTAGAGCTTACATTGATACCGGTGAACCGTTTGACAAGGCAGGGGCGTATGGCATTCAAGGATTTGGTAGTGTATTTGTTAAGGAAATCAGTGGTGATTACTTTGCTGTCGTTGGTCTTCCTGTTTCGAGAACGGTTCGAGAATTGAGAAATGCTGGGTTTCTTATCCCTCATTAGAAATTTCTTTCAAACATCTTTTCTCATCTAACTCCCTTGCACCTTAAGAAAAGGGAGGAATGATTGTATGGAAACGGAATCCTTATTGATTAGGGATTTCCCACGGGATGAACGGCCTCGTGAGCGATTTATTCAAAATGGACCCCAAAGTTTATCGACCCATGAACTGATTGCCATTCTTCTTCGGACAGGCACGAAAGATGAGTCGGTCTTACAATTATCAAATAGACTGCTTGCGCAATTTGATGGATTAAGACTTTTAAAGGATGCGTCACTCGAAGAAATTACGGCATTTAAAGGGATTGGAAGCGCAAAGGCAATCCAATTATTGGCTGCTGTAGAAATAGGTCGAAGGATATCTAATTTATCTTTCGATGATCGGTATACGATTCGTTCCCCTGAAGATGGTGCGAAATATGTGATGAATGATATGAGATTTCTTTCACAGGAGCATTTCGTATGCCTCTATCTCAATACAAAAAATCAAGTGCTCCACCGCCAGACAATTTTTATTGGGAGCTTAAATGCCTCGATCGTTCATCCGCGCGAGGTATTTAAGGAAGCATTTAGACGCTCAGCAGCCTCGATAATTTGTGTTCATAATCACCCCAGTGGCGACCCGGCACCGAGTAGGGAAGATCTTGAGGTGACAAAACGCCTTTCAGAATGTGGAAAAATAATTGGAATTGAAGTTCTTGATCATCTCATTATTGGGGAAAATAAGTTTGTTAGTTTAAAGGAAAAAGGATATTTATAGCACTTTGTTTTTGCAGGAAGATAGGCTATAATATTAGTTATGCTTTTTTCGCGATATTAAATAAATTGATTAATTTGACCGAAAAATATGATTATTTAATATAACCTTATTTTTGTAATTCGTTTCAGAAAGGGAGATACAGCTATGTTTGGAACAAAGGATCTTGGAATTGATTTAGGAACAGCAAATACGCTCGTTTATGTGAAGGGTAAAGGCATTGTTGTGAGGGAGCCATCAGTTGTGGCCTTGCAAACTGATACAAGAAATATTGTTGCTGTCGGAAATGATGCTAAAAATATGATTGGTCGTACTCCTGGGAATATTGTTGCCCTTCGTCCGATGAAAGATGGTGTCATTGCTGATTATGAAACAACAGCAGTGATGATGAAATATTATATTAATCAAGCGAATAAAAACAAAGGGCTTTTTTCAGGGAAGCCGCATGTGATGGTTTGTGTTCCATCTGGCATTACGGCAGTTGAACAACGCGCGGTTATTGACGCAACTCGGCAAGCGGGTGCGAGTGATGCCTATCCAATTGAAGAGCCATTCGCAGCTGCGATTGGCGCAAACTTACCTGTTTGGGAGCCAACGGGAAGCATGGTTGTGGATATCGGTGGAGGAACAACTGAAGTAGCGATTATTTCTTTAGGTGGAATTGTTACGAGCCAGTCTGTTCGTGTTGCTGGAAATGATATGGATGAATCGATTATTAATTTCATTCGTAAGCATTACAACCTTTTAATCGGGGAACGAACTGCTGAGACGATTAAAGTTGAAATAGGTTCCGCTGGCAACCCTGAAGGAATCGAGAATATCGAAATTCGTGGTCGTGATCTTTTGACAGGTCTTCCGAAAACAATTGATATTACAGCTGAAGAAATAGCGAAAGCACTACATGATACAGTATATTCGATTGTTGATGCTGTTAAAGTAACATTGGAAAAAACTCCGCCTGAGCTTGCAGCTGATATAATGGATCGGGGAATTGTTTTAACTGGTGGTGGTGCATTGCTGCGAAATTTAGACAAAGTCATTAGTGAGGAAACAAACATGCCTGTTTTAATTGCAGAAAACCCACTTGATTGTGTTGCGATCGGGACGGGGAAAGCGCTTGATCATATTGATTTATTTAAAAATAAAGCAAAAGATTCACGTTGATTTTAATAAAGTGAAAGCTTCGGCGCAAAAACGCCGAAGCAATTTTTCAGATTGTGTTATGAGGAAATGAGGGAATAAATAGCGAAATCGGCATGGTTGTTGATTTCATCAAATTTGACTTCCAACCTCTGACCTCCAGAAATGAGGTGTAGCGCTATGCCACAGTTTTTTATGAACAAACGCTTAATTATATTGCTAGTGAGTATTATTGTTCTCGTGGCACTGATTGGCTTTTCTTTACGAGAGCGCAAGCAGTTAAGCTGGCCAGAACAGTTTGTTAAAGATACAACGGGCTGGGTGCAAACAGCTATATCCTACCCAACTCATTATGTTGAAGACTTTTTTAAGAATCTGAAAGACTTGCAAAATACATACAATGAAAATAAAGAATTGAAGACAAGACTTGATGAGCTCACAAGGCTCGAATCAGATGTGCAAATGTTAAAGAAAGACAATGCTGAATTGAGGGAAATCCTTGATAAAAAGGATGCGCTTAGTGAGTTTAAACCAATGCAAGCGACAGTAATCGGCAGGAATCCAGATCGATGGAATGAAATTCTGATTATTAATAAAGGAAGTAAAGATGGCATAAAGCAAGATATGCCTGTTATTACAGCAAATGGGCTAATTGGGAAAGTGAAAAATAGTCAGTCGTTTACCTCTACTGTGCAGCTATTAAGTTCAATGGATCCAACAAATCGAATTTCTGCAGAAATTCAAGCTGGTGAAGAAAGCTATTTCGGATTAATTGAAGGCTATGACAAAGAGAAGGGTCTTTTATTGCTCAAAAGGATTCCGGCAGAGGCGAAAGTAGAGAAAGGGCAAAATGTGATCAGCTCTGGAAAAGGCGGCGTATTCCCTAAAGGTCTGCCAATCGGGAAAGTGGTAGAGGTAGTTCCAGCAGAATACGGTCTAACACAAACTGCTTATATTAAGCCAGGAGCAAACTTTTATGATATAGAACATGTGATGGTTGTGAAAAGAGGAGCAATGTCACCAGAATTAGAAGAAATGCTTGATGAAGATAAGGAGGAGGGATTGTGAGTAAACTCCTTCTTCCTGTTTTATTCATATTTTTGTTTATTGCTGAAAGTACTTTCGTTGAGTTATTGCCAGAAAAAAATTTCGATAATCAATATATAATCGTCCCGCATTTTTTAATTGCTGCTATTCTCTTTTTAAGCGTGTATGGGCCGAAAAAGTATTGGCTGTACTATGCATTTATTTTCGGACTTTTATTTGATATTGTTTATACTGAAATTATCGGTATCTATTTGTTTTTGTATCCTCTCATTGCCTATTTGTTTACAAGACTAATGAGAATTTTACAGACGAATATCATCATTGTTTCACTCGTTTCTCTAGTTGGTATTATGCTTTTAGAATTAGGCTCCTATGAAATAAATTTTTTAGTTCACATAACAAATATGGATTTTTCAAGTTATTTATCAGAAAGATTAGTTCCAACTTTAATTTTGAATTTTATTTTTATTGTTTTAGTCGCATATCCATTCAAAAAGTATTTTGAAAAAGTCGTGGAAAGTTTAGACGTGTAAAAAGGATAATCCACTGCTTATGTCGAATATTTTTCTTTTAGAAGTCTATATTTTTGTCATCGGCATTAAAAAATTTGAAATTATTGAGTTAGATTATTCTAGCACCGTGTTTTACTTATGAGGTGAACAACTTGATATGAAAAAAATTCAAAATGTAACGATTAAAGGAACAAAGGATGGGATTGTTCTTCATCTTGACGATTCTTGTTCTTATGAGGATCTAAAGAAAGAAATTGATTTTAAACTATCGGAGAGCATGAGATCTCGCGAGAATCGAATGATAACGGTAAATGTTCAGGTCGGAAATCGATTTTTAACTGAAGCGCAGGAAGAAGAGCTGAAGGATTTAATTCGACAAAAGAAAAATCTTGTTGTGGATTCTATTATGTCTAATGTGATTTTAAAAGAAGAGGCTGAAAAAATAAAAAAAGAAAATGAAATTGTTTCTGTTGCGAAAATTATTCGCTCTGGTCAGGTTTTGCAAACCCCTGGTGATTTACTGCTTGTTGGGGATGTAAACCCAGGTGGAACGGTTATTGCTGGAGGAAATATTTACATAATGGGGGTACTCAAAGGAATTGCGCATGCAGGTTATTATGGAAATAATCATGCCATTATTGCTGCCTCTGTTATGAAGCCACAGCAATTACGAATTAGCGATTGTATTACTCGAGCTCCTGATCATTATAAGAGTGACGAGATTCGAGAAATGGAATGTGCATACATAAATGATAACCATGAACTTACCGTTGATAGATTGCAAGCTTTAATTCAGATTAGGCCGGATATTACTAGATTGGAAGGGGGACATTAGAATGGGAGAAGCAATAGTCATTACATCAGGTAAAGGTGGTGTCGGAAAGACAACAACTACCGCAAATGTTGGGACATCACTAGCTCTTCAAGGGAAAAAGGTATGTCTTGTTGATACAGATATTGGCCTCCGTAATTTAGATGTTGTAATGGGCCTTGAAAATCGGATTATATATGATCTTGTTGATGTATTGGAAGGTCGGTGTAAGCCACATCAGGCACTTGTCAAGGACAAGCGGTTTGAGGATCTGCTTTATTTATTGCCTGCTGCACAAACAAGTGATAAAACAGCAGTAACCCCTGAACAGATGAAAGTACTTGTGGATGAATTGAAGCAAGAATATGATTATGTAATCATTGATTGTCCGGCAGGTATAGAGCATGGATATAGAAATGCGATTGCGGGTGCGGATAAGGCCATTATTGTTACGACCCCTGAAGTTTCAGCTGTTAGAGATGCTGATCGAATTATCGGTTTACTTGAAAAGGAAGAGCATATTGAGCCGGCCATGCTCGTAATCAATCGTATTCGCAATCAAATGATGAAAAATGGCGATATGCTGGATGTGGACGAGATTGCCGCACATCTCTCGATTGATCTCATTGGAATTGTTGCGGACGACGATGAAGTAATTAGAGCATCAAATCATGGTGAGCCCATTGCCTTGAATCCAAATAGCAGGGCAGCATTATCCTATCGAAATATCGCTCGGCGAATTTTAGGTGAGTCAATCCCGCTTCAATCACTAGAGGATGACAACCCTGGTGTCTTTTCGAAAATAAAAAAATTCTTTGGTGTGAAATAAAACTAACGACAATTGTTTTTGCGAAATTTGTAAAAATATTTTTATAGATATGTTAGAAAACGCAATCATGTTATGCGTGACTAGCAAAATCATGTACTGAAGCTGAGGCAATTTTGCCTCAGCTTTTTCTAGTCATACTCCCATTGGACAACTCATAGACTTGTACAAAGAGGAGAATGATTGGTGGGGAGAGTATGGGAACACGAGCAGATGATGTGCGGAAAAGAGTGGCTCAAAGAAAAAAAGAACGGGATCGAACAAAGAAAAACAGTCAAAATCATGTGCTATGGACTGAGGATGAAGAAAGGTACGGATTTGAAAAAATATCTTCTTACGAAGTAGGCACGGAGGAAGATATTCATCCATTATTTAATAAAGAATGGTTTTTATTTAAAATTTTAGCCTCTGTCTGTCTTTTTCTCATCGTTGCGATTTTATTTAAAAATGATGTCACGCTATTTGAACCAGCGAGAAATTTTGTGAAGAGTTCGATGGAAAGAGATTTCCAATTTGCGACGGTAGCGAATTGGTATGAGGACCAATTTGGTAAACCGCTCGCTTTATTACCTTTTAAAAATGAAAAGCAGGAAGAAGAACAAGCGCCAAATAATGAGTATGCATTGCCTGCCTCAGCAAGAATTCTTGAGGACTTTAATGAAAATGGTCAAAGGATAACGATTGAAACGAAAAAAGATGAGGCGATTGAGGCGATGAGTGAAGGTCTTGTTCGTTTTGCGGGCAAGAAAGATGGTTTTGGAAAAACCGTAATCATTCAGCATGCGGATAAAAGTGAATCCTGGTATGGAAATTTAGCGGAAATTAATGTGAATCTAATGGAATATATTTATATCGGTTCAAAGATTGGCACTTCAACTATAATGGAAGATGGCGAGCGAGGGGCATTCTTTTTTGCGATAAAAAAGGGCGAAGATTTTGTTGACCCGAGCCGGGTGATCCCATTTGAATAAATGGTTTGCTTTACTTAAATATGTTCACATCCATCCGCTATTGTGGATTGTTATTGGACTTGCCATCATAACAGCACATTTTATTGAATTATCGCTCTTTTTACTAATTATTTTTGTACATGAAATGGGTCATGCAGCGGCGGCGACTTTTTTTTCGTGGAGGATAAAAAAGATTTCTCTCTTGCCCTTTGGTGGTGTTGCTGAAATGGATGAGCATGGGAACAGACCATTAAAGGAAGAGTTAATTGTTGTTCTTGCTGGTCCCTTTCAGCAGCTGTGGATGATGGGGCTTGCATTTATTCTCTTTCAGTTTTCAATTTTGTCTGAAGGAATCTATTCTTTATTTATCCACTATAATTTGATGGTTTTATTATTTAATTTACTCCCGATATGGCCATTAGATGGGGGGAAATTAGTTTTTCTCTCATTATCCTTCCTATTTTCTTTTCAAAAGGCTCATCAGTTGTTATTATTGGTTTCAGTCATTAGTATGACTGTATTTAGCATGATCGTCCTGGCAATTTCACCGATCAATTTAAATATTTGGGTTGTCATCGCTTTTTTACTGTCTTCTCTTTATTTTGAATGGAAGCAGGGGAAATATGTTTTTATGCGCTTTTTATTGGAAAGATATTATGGGAAAAATAGTGATATCCAGACTTTAAAGCCGATTATTGTCAAGGACGATGAACGAGTTATTCATGTGCTTGAAAAATTTCAAAGAGGCTGTAAGCACCCGATCATCGTTGAAAAGGATGGGAAAGAAACAGGTTCATTAGATGAAAATGAGCTTTTACATGTTTTTTTTGCAGAAAAAATGGCTACGACAAAGATTGGCGACTTGCTCTATACGTACTAAATTGCGAAAATAGAGAGGAATAGATTGCTAAAAAGTAGGATTAAGTGAGGAAACAATTTTGAATAAAATCATTATTAATTATTCTTCCCGGGAAAAACGTTATGCTGTATTGAAGGATGGAGTAGTTGAAAAGCTTGTCATTAATCAACCGAAGCAACAAACAACTGTTGGAAGTATTTATTTCGGGCTTGTTGAAAAAGTATTGCCGGGAATGGATGCAGCTTTTGTCCAGATTGGCGAAGAGAAAAGCGGGTATATCCAACGGGATAAGCTGGTGTCATTTATTGGAGCGGAAGAGGAGAATACAATTAAACAATCACGGAGTGTTTCTTCCTATGTTCATCAAGGGGAAAGACTCCTTGTTCAGGTTGAAAAGGATGCTACAGGAACAAAAGGCCCGCGATTGACAGGAATTATTGAACTTCAAGGCGAGCATCTAATTTACATGCCAAATGGGCGTTATGTCGCAGTCTCGAAAAAAATAGAAAATGAAAAAGCAAGAGAAAACTGGCGCCGATTTGGTCACCAAATTAAAAGTGATGTAGAAGGGCTTATTTTTCGCACATCTTGTCAAACTCAATCAGAAGAAAAGATTATCTCTGAATTTATGCTTCTCAGGCAAGAATATGCGAATTTGTTACAGAAGGCAGAACATATAAGGAAGCCAGAAAAACTATATGAACGCAACTCATTTTTAGAAGAGATTCAAGAAGAAATCGTGAAGCTTAATAACTCTGAGGTGTTCGTTGATGATGGTAAGGCAAAAACTATTTTACAAAAATCAACAGATATTCCAATCCAATTGTATAATGGAAAAGAGAATATTTTTTCTTCTTTTCACCTTGAACATGAAATTGAAAAGGCGTTAAAAAGAATTGTTTGGCTTGAAAATGGAGCTAATTTGATTTTTGATGAAACGGAAGCCTTAACGATTATTGATGTAAATACGGGGAAGTTCTCTGGAAAAACGGCTCTGAAGGATACAGTGCTGAAAACAAATAGGTGGGCAGCAATAGAGGCAGCAAGACAAATCAGGCTAAGAGACATCGGCGGAATGATTTTAATTGATTTTATTGATATGAAAACAGAAAAGGATCGGAAGGATATTTCCGATCTACTTGCAGCAGAATTAAAGAAGGATGAAAGACGGACGAAATTAATTGGCTTTACACCACTTGGTATCCTCCAACTAACAAGAAAGAAAACAAAGCCGACTATTTCTGAGTCATTGATGGTAAAATGCCCAATCTGTGAGGGAACAGGCAGCTTGTTGAGCCCGGAAACGCTTGCCTTTAAATTGGAAAGAGAACTATTTGAATATCGCAGTAGCGATTATGAGGCAGTGTTAATAGAAGCATCGATTTCTGTTGAAAAAGTTTTCTCTGGGGAACAAAATCTTGCTAAGAAAGAGATTGAAAAATTAACCGGCATGAAAATTATCTTTACAACTGTAGAAGCGAGTATGCCTTTTTATGAAATTCGGCAATTTGGAAAAGCAACTGATTTTGTCGAAAACAAAAAGAAAGACAATTGACACTTAAAGTCTACTGTGATAATATTTTCATGTTATGTTTGTAGCGCACCTGTGCTACAACCGCTCAGAACAGGTAGTAAGAGTTTGTACTGTTGGCATTCTTTGCTTTTTTGTACAAAGCGCCTGATGATGGCGAGTCTTAGTCTAAGAGGAGGTGCATTTCATGTACGCGATTATTGAAACTGGTGGCAAGCAAATTCGTGTAGAAGAAGGTCAAGCTATCTACATCGAAAAACTTAACGCTGAAGCAGGCGAAACAGTAACTTTTGATAAAGTTCTTTTCGTTGGCGGAGATAGTGTGAAAGTAGGAAGCCCTGTTGTTGAGGGTGCTACTGTTACGGCTAAAGTTGAAAAACAAGGTCGTGCGAAGAAAATCATTGTTTTCAAGTATAAATCAAAGAAAAACTATCGCAAAAAGCAAGGTCATCGTCAGCCTTACACTAAAGTTGTAATTGAAAAAATTAACGCTTAAGGTTAGCACGATGATTGATATTACGATTAATCGTAGAGAGTCTGGGAGGATTCAATCTTTTTCGATAAGCGGCCATGCCTTTTTTGCTGAAAAAGGAAACGATATCGTCTGTGCAGGTGTATCAGCGGTTTCCATCGGCACAATCAATGCCGTTCATGCTTTAACAGGCATTACGCCGAAGATTGAACAAAAGGAGGATGGATTTCTCAACTGTGTCATTCCCAATGATTTATCGGATGAAACGAATGAGAAGATTCAACTTCTAATTGAAGGAATGGTTGTTTCATTGCAAACGATTGAAGAACAGTACGGACAGCATATAAAAATTACCTTCAAAAACTAGGAGGTGGAATAAATGTTATTAAAATTAGATCTTCAGTTATTCGCGTCTAAAAAAGGTGTAGGTTCTACAAAGAACGGTCGTGACTCAATCTCTAAGCGTCTTGGCGCTAAGCGTGCAGATGGTCAATTCGTAACTGGCGGTTCTATTCTTTATCGTCAACGCGGAACGAAAATTTACCCTGGAGTAAACGTTGGTAAAGGAAAAGACGATACACTTTATGCAACAGTGGATGGCGTTGTTAAATTTGAACGCCTAGGCCGTGATCGCAAACAAGTGAGCGTATATCCAGTAGCTCAAGAAGCATAAGCAATTGAGAAGAAAACTCTAACCTTAAGGTTAGAGTTTTCTTTTTTCCGAGGAGTACAATCTTGTGGATGTTTTGTACTATTTTTATAAAATTAATTACTGTCTTCCACTTTTTTGATATACTAGCTTACAAGCAGTCTTCTAACATTTCAGAATGTGTAGGAGTGGAAGTATGGATAAGAAATGGAATACAATCGAAGTGTTACGTCATGCACGTCATGATTGGTTAAATAAAATCCAATTAATTAGAGGTAATCTTTCTCTAAATAAAATGGAACGCATTCAAGAGATTATTGAGGAAATCATGTTGGAGGCTGAGCAGGAAGCTAAACTATCAAATTTGAAAATTCCTCAGTTTGCTTCACTGCTATTGACATATAATTGGGAAAATCATTTTTTTCAAGTGGAGTATGATGTTTTTGAGCATATACGAATCGGAAATTTAGATGATGAATGGCTTGTCGAATGGGCGAGTATATTTTTTTCCAGTTTGAATGAAGCAGTTAAAAAATATGATGAAAATCATTTATCCGTAACAGTTATTCCAGAAAATGCAGGTGCTCGTTTCTTTTTTGATTTTAGAGGAATAATAGCAAGAAAAGATATACTTGAGGCTTTTCTTCAAAAAGAGTTATCTGCTCCATTATTAAATATTCATTTATTTACTGAGCAAGAACTTTCACTTGAGCTTTATTTACAATACAAGGAGCAAAGTGAATGATTAGACTGGAGGAAGTAGATGTTTGTCGATCAAGTTAATATTTATGTAAAAGGTGGAGATGGCGGTAATGGAATGGTTGCCTTCCGCCGGGAAAAATATGTTCCAAAAGGTGGTCCCGCTGGAGGGGATGGTGGAAAAGGTGCAGATGTTGTCTTTGAAGTGAATGAGGGATTAAGGACATTGATGGATTTCCGCTATCAACGACATTTTAAAGCAGATCGTGGAGAACACGGGATGTCGAAAAATCAGCATGGTCGAAATGCAAAAGATATGATTGTAAAGGTTCCCCCAGGAACTGTCGTGACAGATGCAGAGTCAGGTGAAGTGATTGCTGATTTAGTTGAGCATGGTCAAAGAGCAGTCATTGCCATGGGTGGTAGAGGCGGTAGAGGAAATAGCCGTTTTGCAACACCTGCAAATCCGGCACCTGAATTATCAGAGCATGGTGAGCCAGGGATTGAAAAAAACGTTATTCTTGAATTAAAGCTTCTTGCCGATGCGGGATTGGTTGGTTTCCCAAGTGTCGGTAAATCAACCTTATTATCTGTTATTTCTTCGGCGAAACCGAAAATAGCTGAATATCATTTTACAACGATTGTCCCAAATTTAGGAATGGTCGAAACTGAGGATGGTAGAAGCTTTGTTTTAGCAGATTTGCCAGGATTGATTGAAGGGGCTCATTCTGGTGTTGGACTAGGGCATCAATTTTTACGACATATTGAACGTACTCGTGTTATTGTCCATGTTATCGATATGGCAGCAACTGAGGGGCGAGATCCTTTCGAGGATTATACAACAATCAATAACGAATTAAAAGAATATAATTTGCGTCTAACAGAAAGACCGCAAATCATTGTTGCAAATAAAATGGAAATGCCTGGGGCAGAAGAAAATCTCGAGAAATTTAAAGAGCAATTACAGGATGACTATCCTATTTTTTCAGTTTCAGCGATTACTCGACTAGGTTTAAGGGATTTATTATTTGCGATTGCCAATAAAATTGATGAAACACCTGAATTCCCACTTATCCAAGAAGAAGCTGAATCGCTCGTTCACCGTGTTGTTTATAAACATGAGAAGGAGCAGACAGAATTCGTCATTACAAGAGATTCAGCTGGAACCTTTATCGTTTCTGGTGATGCGCTTGATAAGCTCTTTAAGATGACTGATTTCTCAAGGGATGAGTCTGTTCGCCGTTTTGCTAGGCAACTCCGTGGTATGGGAGTTGACGAAGCACTTCGCGAAAAAGGTGCAAAAGACGGTGATACGGTTAAATTGCTCGATTATGAATTCGAGTTTATTGACTAACTTATTTGCCGTTTCACTTTATCCCGCATTAACGGACTGTAAGATCCTCACTTTAAGAAGTTGTGGAAACAAAAAATTCTAAGTGGGGGCTCTAGCAGCCCATAAATGCCCGACGACGGACAGGATGCCCTAGTCAGGTGAAGCCACAGGACGTGGTGTTTTGAGCGTGATTGGTCCAACTAACAATCAGTGGGGGAAGGAGCAGAACCTCCACTGATTGAGGTTTCACTTTATTAACGGGGTGTAAATATGAAGCGTGATAAATTAGACAGAAAATTTTATTTAGTCCGAGAAGATGTTTTACCAGAAGCGATGAAGAAGACATTAGAGGCGAAAGAATTAATGGAAAGAGGAAAAGCAGAATCTGTCTGGGATGCTGCACAGAAAGTAGATTTAAGCAGGAGCGCATTTTATAAATATCGCGATACTGTTTTTCCTTTTCATACGGTTGTGAAGGAGCGATTAGTGACATTGTTCTTCTATTTAGAAGATCGCTCAGGTACGTTATCCCATTTATTAAGTGTCGTTGCTTCATCAGGTTGTAATATTATGACAATCCACCAAACAATCCCGCTCATGGGAAGAGCGAACGTGACATTGTCATTGAATACATCAGAAATCGAAATCGAAATCGATGAGCTTTTGTCAAGGCTAAAAAAACTAGAATTTGTAGAGAAAGTAGAAGTGCTCGGATCGGGAGCGTAAAAAGAAAAACAGACCTCGAGCGCCTAGCTGCCGCAGCTAGACAAAAAGAAAAGCGGAGGCAACTAACTCGCTGAAGCTAAACAAAAGGGGGGAATACCGTGAAAATTGGCTATCTGGGGCCGCAAGCAACATTTACCGATCTTGCGGTTCGTGCGATGTTTCCCGAAGAACAGGGAGTTCCTTATTTTACAATTCCAGCCTGTTTTGATGCATTAACAGCCGATGAAATCGAAATTGCGGTTGTTCCTCTTGAAAATGCGTTAGAAGGCTCAGTCAATATTACACTTGATTATTTAGTGCATGAGGTGGATTTTCCGATTATTGGTGAAATCACCGCACCTATTCGTCAGCATTTTATGGTACATCCTAATAATCGAGAACATTGGCTTGAAACCGAAATCGTATATAGTCATTCACATGCAATTGCGCAATGCCATAAATTTTTACATAAAGAATTAAAGGGAATTCCATGTGAAAAAACAACATCAACTGCAGCGGCAGCTCAATTTTTAAAAGAAAACCCGCACATTAAAGGTGCAGCGATTGCGAATGAATTAGCTGCTAAGGAATATGGTCTTGCTATCGTTCGCAAGGATGTTCATGATGTAAGCTATAATCATACTCGCTTTGTGATTCTAGCGAAGAAACAATGCTCATTAAGCGAGGAGAAGGGAAATTTTACCGGTTATCGTACAACCATCATGATTACTCTACCTTCCGATCGTGCAGGAGCACTTCATCAAGTTTTGTCAGCTTTTGCATGGCGAAAATTAAATCTTTCAAAAATTGAGTCAAGACCGATGAAAACAGGCTTAGGTAACTATTTCTTTATAATTGATGTTGATATGGAGCAGGATGATGTATTAATTCCAGGAGTTGTCGCTGAATTAGAGGCGCTCGATTGTAAAGTGAAAATTCTTGGCAGCTATCCTTATTATCAAATAGGGCTGGAGACGAGTATAAAATGATTGGATTGAATGAAAAAGCTGTCAATTTATCGTTATTTCGACGATATGACAGCTTTTTTTGTTTATTAACACACTTTTTTAGATTCAATTTACTCAACTAAAAACTTTGCCTTTTTCAATGCTCGCTCGGCC
>JAEWDX010000220.1 GCA_023389895.1 Bacillota bacterium | reverse complement strand
GGTTTTAGACGTTTCGATCACTTTAAAGCAAAGATATTATTAAACATTCGGTATAAAGAAATCGGAGTTCATTTAGGGTAATGGGTGACGTGTAAATCACATCACCCCAACATTTGACTTAGAACCATCATTTTTCTAAGTTCACCAAATATTTTAACAGATTCCTCCGACAAATAAAAGTTCTCCGGTTCTACTCTACCTTTGGGGATTACCCTAAATAAATATCTGGTTCTGTTATTATCTTCTTCATATTTTTCTATAGATAAATTAAGGTTTTGTATTTGCTCAGTGTAAGTTACATCGAAATATTCATCTAACTTTTCCTTAAAACTTATAGGTAACTCTTGTTGGCAAAATGGACATATACCATCTGTATCTTCCAAATGTCTATGCCCCTGTTGTACCCAGTCACTGATATTTTGTTCAGATATAAGTTTAGCAATATCTATATCATCTTTACCTATTATTTTTGTTTGAAATATTGATTGTTTCTCTAAAGAATCATCGTAGTATATATCCGGTATTATTGGTTATTAATTTGTAATTAATTTTACCTAATAATGTTTTAGATAGAAATTTGTCCAGTAGAATTAAGTTGTATATTTATTTAGTAACTGAAAAAGAATATTAGATATAAAAAGGATTGGATAATAATGGGTCGATTGCTTTGTTATTGCTCTGTATGTTATGTATCAACTTTATCTTCATTCGGAACTTATGTATACACTTTTGCTTCACAAAAAAAATGAACCAAAAGTGTATACATAAAAATAAAAACACTGTAATACCAAGTATTACAGCGAATATTTATGTATCTATTTTTGATTCATCGTACATCAGGAACCTAATTTTCTTAAGTTCCTGATAATTTTTTCGGGGTTATCGTGGTTAACATAATCGCTTTCGCTTTGAATCTGGCGATAATTGCATTATTTTTAATGATAACTATTTACTGGAGGTTTTTTGATATGAATTTCCATCATGCATTAGATGAATTTATGTTGTTCTTGCAAGTTGAAAAAAACTACTCTGAAAATATTCTACGTGGCTACGCGTATGATTTACAATCATTTGAAAATTTTTTACTTAGTCATAAGCGTTCACTATAATTAGAAGAAATTAAATCATCTACAGTTCGTCGTTTTATTCAAGATCAAGTGATGAATCATCAGATCAAGCCTAAAACCATTCAACGGCGTATTTCTTGTTTAAAACTCATTTACTAATTTTTATTTAAAACGTACAGGTGTTTGGTAAGGGTAAAAAGGAGCGCCTCCTTCCCCTTCATCCAATCGTTGCTCCCCTTTTTGTAAGATTTAAAGACTATTTACTTGAAGCCTCAAAAACATCCAACTGAACCCGTTTTCTAAATAAAGATGGGAATAAATTAAATCCTAGAGGGCTGCATGTTATTTTTAAAGAAACGTTAGGGAAAGCTGGATTACCACCGAAACGTTTTTCATTGCATCATTTAAGACATACCTTTGCAACATTGCTACTACAGGAAAATAAGGAAAATGTGAATTTAAGAACAATTCAAGAGCTATTGGGCCATGAGAGTTTGTTAACTACCTCTGTTTATACTATAGTTTTACTACAATTTTAAGCATCTGAATAAATTTGTAATACGACCTATTTTGTTGCTTCAATCATGGCTGAAACTATATATTTTTCGACTTTATAGCCAGGTACCCATTCTTTTATGAATTCACTTGATTCATTTTTAGGTACAATCGAGATTTGTTGGAATCCGGCTTCTACCATTAAAGCTTTTAATTCGTCTATGCTCGTAGCTCCTGATATACAACCAGAGTATAAATTCATATTGGTCAGTAGTTCATCAGGAAGGGGTGTTGTCAACACAACATCTGAAATAGCTAGCCGTCCTCCTGGCTTTAAGACGCGATACGCTTCCTCAAAGACCCGTTTCTTATCTGGTGACAAGTTAATCACGCAATTGGACATGATCACATCCACTATCTCATTTGCAACAGGCAAATTCTCGATTTCTCCTAAACGAAACTCCACATGTTCAAACTTGTTTTTACGTGCATTATTTCGTGCTTTTGTGATCATTTCAGGCGTCATATCGACCCCAATAACTTTGCCCTTAACTCCCACTTTAGGTGCAGATAAGAAAGCATCAAATCCACCACCACTCCCTAAATCTAAGACCGTTTCGCCTTCTTTCAGGTTTGCGATGGCTTGTGGGTTTCCACATCCTAATCCCATGTTTGCACCATCAGGTATCTGCTGGAGTTCATCTACCGTGTAACCCATTTTTTTCGAAATTTCTTCTACTGAAATGCTTTGATTATTCTCTGGAGAACAGCAACTTGGCGCACAACAGCCTGTATTATTGATTACTTTTAATGCCACTTTTTTATAGTTATCCCGAACATTGTCTCGGATTTGATCCTTATTGACATTACTCAAGTTTTTTCCTCCTGCCCACGACTTACCGTTATTTGTTTATGTTTTTTTATTACGTTTTCTTCACCTGGATAGCATTAACAACAAGAATGATTGTCATAGCCTTTTAAGACAATGCCTATTTCACCATTTTCTTCCTCAACATCTACAGTGACGCCTTCCAACTGATTTTTTACATCTGGGTGGATAGCCACTTGTACGCCATTGATTTGTTCAACGAAGTCATTTTCTTCTGCGGCTTGCAGTGTAACACCTAGATTAACGCCACAACATCCAGCGACTCCATAAAAGCGTAATGTCGAAACATGATTCTCCTTCATGGCTTGCAAAATATAGTTTTCAGCTTGATCAGATATGTTCATAATTATTCCTCCAATAGTTTTTATTTGGATTGTAAAAGATGATTCAGTCCATCGATTCCTTTTGGTTCATGTATACTCCAAGGAATAATGACCATTTGTCCGTGCGATAAGTCATCTACTCGTTGAATCCAATTGATTTCAGCCTGTGCTTTTTGAGCCAATATTGAATCCCTTGTATCCGTGATATAGAAGCTTTGATTAATGACCCACCAATGAATAGCAATGTTTGCTCGTTTCAAGTCCTCTTCCAATCGAGTGGCTTCAAAGACAGGTGTCGCTTCTGGTAAAGTGATAATAATAATACTGGTGTAGGAATCATCACGCAACTTTGGCAATAAGTCTCTTACAGAATCAGGAATTTCTCCTGAAGAACGAGAAATCTCTTTATGATACGCTTCGGATGCATCTAACAACAGAAGTGTATGGCCTGTTGGAGCTGTATCAATGACCACGATTTGATCCTTGGATTCGGCAATCACATTGGCAAATGCCCTAAACACTGCAATCTCTTCCGTACATGGGGATTCAAGATCTTCTTTAATGTAAGCTAATCCATCTTCGTCCATAGTCTCTCTAGCCTTGTTGAGTACTTCATCCTTGTACTCCTGTACCACCTTTTTAGGGTCAATGGAACTGATAGTTAAATTTTCATGTAATCCATTTTCACCTAACGTCCAGGCAACGTGCGCTGCTGGATCTGTGGTTGTAAGATGAACTTTTTTGCCTCGTTCCGCCAATCCCAGTGCCAGTATAGATGCTACAGTTGTTTTGCCCACGCCACCTTTACCCATAGTGAAAATAACCCGTTGTTGATGATCTTCATAAAAATTAAGCATGTTTTGAATCGATTGATATGAGATCCGTTCTCTCTCCATTTCAACGTGAGGAGCTTCAAACTCATGATTCAACCATTTTTCCATTTGTTCGGTGCCAGAAATGGAGAATGGAGCCAATGGCAAATAATACAGTGGATACATCTTTAATTCCGTTGGCATCTCCTTCAATGCAATCTGCTGTCTTTCATACATTGTTTTTGCATAATGATCTCTTACAGCTGCTTGTTCAAAAACCCCATTAATAATTACTTGCTGATTACCAATTCCGATTTCTTTTAGTTCACTTGAAGCCCTTGCCGCTTCCCGTAAAGGAGCTTCTTCGGGACGGCTGACCAACAAAAGTGTAGTTCGCTTAGCATCAGATAAGACTGTTACGGCTTCGCTATACATTTGCTTTTGACTTTCAAGACCTGCCAGTGGTCCTAAACAGGAAGCACCACTTGTGTTGTCTTCTAGAAATCCTGACCAAGCAGTTGGTAATTGCAACAAGCGAAGGGTATGACCTGTCGGTGCTGTATCAAACACAATTACGTCATATTCGTTCGTAATCTTCTTGTCGGTCAATAGAGACGAAAATTGATTAAATGCTGCGATCTCAACAGTACATGCACCTGACATTTGCTCTTCCATCGAAGCAAGGACTGTATCAGGTAACTTTCCTTTATATGGGGCTACAACTCGCTCCTTGTACTCAGCAGCTGCCTGAACAGGATCTAAGTTCAGTGCATACAGGTAATCGGTGCCATTAATCAATGTAGGATGATTGGTCAATACTTGATTAAAGACATCTTGCAGATTGGAAGCAGGATCTGTACTGATCAATAGAACTTTCTTTCCTTGTTTGGATAGTGTCAAAGAAAGCGAACTAGCGACAGATGTTTTACCAACGCCTCCTTTACCTGTGAAAAATAGAAACTTCGTGGTAGGAAAATACTCATTAGTGAATCGTTTCAACCTAGTTCCCTTCTTTCTGTGTCTTAAGCGATACGCGTACCTTTGGTTTCTGGGTCAATTCTTCTGCTGAAAATCCTGTCCACTGCTCAAACTCCTTATTTAAAGGATATTTTCCTGTTAACTCAACCTGACCATCCACCAAAATAATCGGCAAGACAGAAGGACCTTTTTCATTCAACAATTGATTGATATTGGTATTTTTCATGAAATGCTCCGTATCAGTCGCTAAATTAAAGCGTTCTATTGGATACTGTTTTTTGGATAAGTTACTTACAATAAAGGAAACACGCAATAATTCCGGATCAATGGATGGACCACAGACGCCTGTTGAACAGCACATGGCTGGATCAAAAATTTGAATTTGTTTCATGTAAACCTCTCCTTGTTTCTATTGGCATGTTGATTATTGAAATAAGTAAACACTTATATACTGGTTAAGAAATTAGCCAAGATAATTCCTTGGCTATGTTTATTATCATTCTCCCGAACGAGCAAAACGCTCAATTCGTTCTCCAATTTCATTTCGCACTCGTTGGAAAAAAGCCCAATTTTCTTCTTCTGTACCTTCTGCTTTTGCTGGATCATCAAATCCCCAATGTACGCGCTTCACATGAGGAGGAGTCATAGGGCATTTATCAGCTGCATCCCCGCATAATGTAACCACTAAATCAGCATTATTTAATATCTCAGGTTTGATAATATCAGATGTTTGATTTGAAATATCAATTCCTATTTCTTTCATAGCTTTTACTGCATTTGGATTTAATCCATGAGCTTCTATCCCAGCGCTATATATATTCCACTCATCACCTAAATATTTTTTTGCCCAGCCTTCAGCCATTTGGCTGCGACACGAATTCCCTGTACAAAGAAAGTAAATGGTTTTTTGCTGTGTCATAACGTCAACTCCCCCAGATATACTTTCTTACAATTTAATTGTCCTAAAATATTTCTTTTCCCATCTTAACGCAACATTCACCAGTGCGATTAAGACAGGTACTTCCACCAACGGACCGATAACAGCAGCAAAAGCTTCTCCACTGTTAATACCAAAGACGGCCACTGCTACGGCAATTGCGAGTTCAAAGTTATTACTTGCCGCGGTAAATGATAAGGAAGCTGTTACAGGATAAGATGCCCCTGCTTTCTTAGATGAAAAGAATGAAATCACAAACATGATTAAGAAATAAATTAGTAACGGAATCGCAATTCGAATGACATCCATTGGCAAGGCAATAATTTTGTCACCTTTTAAAGAGAACATCATGATAATGGTAAACAATAGTGCAATAAGTGTAAGAGGAGAAATTTTTGGCAAGAATTTTTGTTCATACCATTCCTTCCCTTTTGTTCGGAGACCAATAATTCGTGTAAGAATACCTGCAGCAAATGGTATTCCTAAATAGATCAGTACACTTTTTGTAATTTCCCACATGGAAATAAAAACCGTCATGTTTTCTAGACCAAAAACTCCTGGTAACACATTTAAGAAAAAATACGCAAATACCGAATAAAATACAATCTGGAAGATTGAGTTGAATGCAACTAATCCAGCAACATATTCGCGGTCACCACGAGCCAAATCATTCCAAACAATAACCATCGCTATAC
>JAEWDX010000163.1 GCA_023389895.1 Bacillota bacterium | reverse complement strand
AATTTACCTTCTGCTAAATGCCATTTTTTAAAAAAGGGATAAAGGATCAGATTCTTTGTCCCTGACAAAGAATCTGATCCCTCTATTCGATTAAGCCTCTGCTTCAATTTTTTCATCCAAATTATTATACATATTTGAATCAATTTCCCCTGTTATTCTGCTTGTTAAAATTCCTGATGTCATCGATCCGCTTACATTTAAAGCGGTTCTTCCCATATCAATCAATGGTTCAACAGAAATAAGAAGCCCTGCTAGCGCTACTGGGAGATTCAATGCAGAAAGCACTAAAAGAGCTGCAAATGTTGCACCACCACCTACACCAGCGACGCCAAATGAACTAATAGCTACAATCGCAATAACGGTCAAGATAAAGGATGGTGATAATGGGTTTATCCCAACAGTTGGTGCAATCATTACGGCAAGCATCGCTGGATAAATCCCAGCACAGCCATTTTGCCCGATTGATAACCCGAATGAGCCAGAAAAGTTTGCAATCCCTTCAGAAACACCTAATGATTTCTGCGTCTTAATATTTAACGGCAATGCCCCTGCACTCGTTCTTGATGTAAAAGCAAAGGATAAAACTGGGAATGCTTTTCTTACATACGTAATGGGATTAAATCCTGCGAATGCAAGTAATAGTAAATGAATAAGAAACATAATAATTAAGGCAACATATGATGCAAGAACAAATTTTCCTAATTTTACGATTGAATCAATATCACTCATAGCAACTGTTTTCGTCATAATAGCTAATACACCATATGGAGTTAAGCGCAAAATAAGTGAAACGACTCGCATTATAATTGCATGAAACGCTTCGACAATCTTCGCAAAAAGCTCAGCTTGTTCTGGAGCCTTTCTTCTTACTCCTAAAAAGGCAATTCCTAAAAAGGCAGCAAAGATAACAACTGATATCGTTGATGTTGCTCTAGCACCTGTTAAATCCAAAAATGGATTCGCTGGAAGCAAGTCGAGCATTTGCTGTGGCAATGATTTATCACCGATTTCCAAATGCTTTTGTTCAAGCATCTGACCCCTTGCAATTTCTGCGTCACCTTGTGTAATTTGTACAGATTCCAAATTGAAACCGACAGCCGTCGCAATCCCAACAGCAGCCGCTACAGCTGTTGTCCCTACTAACAATCCAAGCACAAGAATACTAATTTTTCCAATATTGCTACTCAGCTTTAATTTCGTAAATGCCGTTAAGATTGAAATGAATACAAGCGGCATAACAATCATTTGTAAAAACTTTATATAGCCTCCACCAACTAAATTTATCCATTCAGATGATTTAGCTACAACCTCCGATGTTGGACCATAAATAAATTGCAAGGCAGAGCCAAACACAATTCCAATTCCTAATGCGGTAAAAACACGTTTAGAAAAGGAAACATGCTTCTTTTGCATATAAATTAAGCCAAAAATAAATAATAACAAAATTGCGATATTCAAAATTACTAACCATATTGTCATCCTAATTCCTCCTTTTAATCTACTCTCAATATGAAAAACTATACTCCCTCTATTCCTATGAGTCAAGTATGAATTAGGTGCGCTTTTTCAATAAATTTATAGCTTGCTATATTCACAGCTCCGATGCTCGTACTTGCTTAAATATTTTTATGAAGTGAAACCTATATATCCATATTGGCAATAATCTTCACACCAAAATAGATCGAAAAACAGGAGGAGCAAAAAAGCTCGTCCTGTTTTTCTGTAAGACTTTAACGAATAATTTGGAGAAAATGCTGTAAAATTCTTGCTGTCATTCCCCAGATAACTTTATCTTCATAGTAAAAAAAATATTCCTCCATATTTCTTAGCTGCCAATTATAATTTTCCCCACCGACAATTTGATTAAACGGAAAGCTTTCTTCTGGCTCAATCTTAAAGTTAACTTTAAAAATCTCAGGGTCTGTTTCTTTCAAAAAGGAAAGTGGTACGGTGAAAACCTCCCCAACCTCGCTTGGGTTATGCTTTATATCATCTGAGTTTTTAATAAAGCCAACAAAGGGATAAATAATCATACCAAAAGGAGATATCATATAATCCAATGGGAAAACATTCTTAATGCTGTCTACATCTATCCCAAGCTCCTCTGTTGTTTCCCGAAGAGCAGTATGGCGTTCATCTTTATCAGTTACATCTACTTTTCCCCCTGGAAAACAAACCTCTCCAGGCTGTCTTCTTAGCTGAAGCGACCTCACTTCAAATAGGACATGTATTTCATTATTTTTTTGAATTAATGGTAATAAAACAGCAAATTTAGAGTAATCTTCACTACCTAAAATCTTCGGTTTTCGATTACGTAGCTTTTCCGAAATTTTTTCAATTTCCACTCTTACACCTCCATTAACTATGGATAAAGTTATCTTTTATTATAGTATGGCAGAGGAGAAAGGTGTAATAAAATGACCAAGCATTTGCTCGGTCCAAAATATCCCTATTTAGATGAGTCATTTTTTTGCTAAATAATCTACGATCCCCATTGCACAAACACTTAAATCAAGTTTCAAAATTTCCATACATTCCTCATTAAGCAGGACGTTTTTCTCCTTTAAGAAATTACAAATCTCTTCATATACTTCTTCTTCAATCGCCTTTTGTTTCTCTTCTGAATCTTGTCCAGAAAGGCATGCTCTCTCACCTGCCGCGACAAATTTAGGTAGCCAGTATTTTATTTGCTCATACACATAACTTGGGGTATTCGACATCCCAAAGTGCCCAAAATAAATTCGCTTCACATGTAGTGCTTGAATTTTTTCAAGTGATTCTAGCATTGCTTTAGGATCAAATTGATTTGGCGACGTAGATGGTAGAACTAATTCGATCCCCGTTTCTAACGCTTGAGGGTAATAAACCCCGATTGTATCACCAGTAAAAATCCCGTCACTTAAAGAATCATGAATGGAGAAATGATGCTTAGCATGGCCCGGAGTATCGATAAATGTAAGAATTCGCTCTTCACCAATGCGTAAAGTGTCACCATCCTCTTTCACTATTAGTTTCTCTTTCGGAACAGGTAAGATCGGATCAAAGAGCTGATCAAACTTCTCCCCATATACTGCTCTTGCGCCTAAAATAAGCTTACTCGGATCAGCAAGATGTCTTGCCCCACGAGGATGAACAATCACCTTTGCATTTGGACAGCTTTCAAGCAGGAGCCCAACACCACCTGCATGATCAAGATGAATATGGGTGACGATAATATTCTTAATTTCTTTTGGATCAATGGCTAATTCCTTTAAACCAGCCAATAAATATGGGATCGACGGACTGGCACTCGTCTCAATGATGGTTAATTCTTCACCATATAACACATATGAGCCTGTCCTTTTCGCTTTTCCCAAATCATATAAATCAATTAAGGCTGTTTGTAAACCTAAATCTGTCGTTAATTTCACTTGCCATCCCCCTCTCGAAATCTCTTCGTGAACTATTATTTCGATATACAAGGGGGAAATTCCTTTTAAATATCCTCCACAACGATATAAGTTGCTTTAACAGGTCCGTGAACACCGACAACAAGAATCATTTCAATATCTGCTGAGTTGCTTGGTCCCGTAATAAAATTTATACAGGATGCAATCTGCTCACCATTTCTCACTTTCTCGCTAATCATTCTAGCTGCTTGTGTCATTCTCGGAACAATGCTGCTTTTTGGAATAATAATAACAGAGGTTTGGGGCAAAAAGCTGACCGTTCTTCCTTTATCCTTGCTGTTAAAAAGAACAGCTGTCCCAGATTCTGCTAGGGTTATATCACTAATGGTCAGTCCGATATTTGCATGTTTTACAATATTAATATTTTCTTTCCCTAGTGTATGATCCCAAATATGAAGCTTGATTCCTTCCTCAGACCATTCTTTCTCCATGAGATTTGTTAAGCCATATTGATTAAAACGTTCATCCTTCCATGCAGTAATAGGTCCGCCTCCATACAGATAGACTACTTCTTTTAATACTTCGGGAAGTTTTGCCGTATTGGTTATCATCATTTTCGTATGAATATTTTTGCATTGCTCTTCTAATATGTCTAAAAGCTCGTCTTGTGTGGCATTTTTCAGCACTTCATCTTGAGGATGATGCTGCCATTTCGGTTTCTCAATCATTGTTTTTCGCGGACGGCCAAGCCGATTAGCAATTTGATTTAAAAAGCTCTCGCGATTTTCGATCATTCCATTCATAGTTGATCGCCTCCTTTTGGACGATTTCGAAACCAATCACGGAAGCGATCTTTATTCGGTGCTGGAAGCTCCCTTGCCTCCGTCCAAGCTTTTAAAGGACCTGGGCCTCTTGAAATCGTCTCCCCTTTTTTGAATAGGGTCATTGCTGTTGGTGCAATTTTCGTACTCATTTTGAATAAGGCTGGGGATGCTGCGCCAATTCCAAATGCTTTCATGAGTAGTTTTTCGGCTATCGGTGCTCTTCCTTCTTTCTCTACGATCACTTGGCGATGTTTATGGAGAAGATTATGAAGCGGTATTTTCACTGGACATGCTTCTGTACAGGCACCACATAATGTCGAAGCATAAGGCAATTCCTTATAATCATCATATCCTCCTAATAATGGTGATAAAACAGCACCAATTGGCCCAGAATAGATTGAGCCATATGAATGGCCGCCAACATGACGGTACACTGGGCACACATTCACACAAGCCGCACAGCGAATACATTGCAAGATGGATTGGAATTCTCCACCTAAAATATCTGATCGTTTATTATCAACGATGACAAGATGAAAATCCTCTGGACCATCAACATCTCCTTCATCTCTTGGTCCCGTTATCGTTGTAATATAGCTCGTCAATTTTTGTCCAACGGCGCTTCTTGTTAATAGACTAACAAGAACCTCCATTTCTTCGAAGGTTGGCACAATTCTTTCCATTCCCATTACGGTAATTTGTGTTTTAGGCAGTGCGCATACTAAATCAGCATTTCCTTCATTTGTTACGAGTGTCACTGAACCTGTTTCAGCAATAGCAAAGTTACAGCCTGTTACCCCAATATCAGCAGTCAAATACTCTTGGCGAAGTTTTTCTCTGGCATGCAAGGCAAGTTCTTCCGGTTTCTCTGTATTTTGATATCCATGTTTTTCTTTAAACACATCGCGAATTTGCTCCTTGTTTTTATGCAGGGCAGGAGCAACGATATGAGATGGAGGCTCATGGTCATCAACTTGCAAAATATATTCCCCTAAATCCGTTTCAATCACTTCACAGCCCACTGCTTCTAAATGGGCATTTAAGTTAATTTCTTCCGTTACCATTGATTTAGATTTGACAATTTTCTGCGCGTTTTTCTGTTCAGCAACTTTCGCAATATACTCTGCCGCCTCTTTCGCTGTTTGTGCAAAAAATACATGTCCGCCCCTTTTAGACACATTCTCACTAAGCTCAAATAAATAATAATCCAAATTTTCTAGAACATGCTTACGAATTTCTTCACCATGCAGACGCCATTCTTCCCAATTGCCTAATTCCGCTGCAGCATTTAAACGTCTTGTTTGAAACCTTTCCTGTGCGCTAGAAACTGCTCCACGCATAAAAGAATCATGTATGCCTTTATCAACCCTATCATCAAAGCGATCAGTACTTGTTTTCATCGCCATCTATCATGACCCCCTTTTCATATTCATTTCATCGACTATTAAGTACTTCAGCAATATGCATGATTTTTACTTTTTTTCCAAGTCTATTGATGCGACCACCAATATTCATTAGACAGCCAGCATCAGCCCCAACTAAAATATCCGCTTTCGTCTCTTCAATATGCTGTACTTTTTCATCAACCATTTTTTCTGAAATTTGTGCCATCTTTACTGAAAAGGTACCACCAAATCCACAGCATTTTTCTTTCCCTGGAAGCTCTGTAAATTGTAAGCCTTCAACATGACTTAATAATTTCATCGGAGCTTCTTTTACGCCTAATAATCTTGTCATATGGCAGGATGTATGATAAGTTGCCGTTCCAGACAGTTTAGCCCCTACATCTTCAACTTTTAAAACATCAACAATAAATTGCGTTAATTCATATGTTTTATTAGCAAGGGCTTGTGCCTTTGGCTCCCAGTCTAGATCACCGGCAAAAATATGAGGATATTCTTTAAACATGAATACACAGGAACCAGATGGAGATACTACATATTCAGCATGCTCAAAAGTCTTGATCATTCTTTTTATTGCTTCTTTCGATTCCTGCACATAACCGCTATTATAAGCCGGCTGTCCACAGCAAACTTGTGATTCTGGAAAATCAATGTCACAGCCAAGTCTTTCTAACACTTCAAC
>JAEWDX010000160.1 GCA_023389895.1 Bacillota bacterium | reverse complement strand
AAACTTACATTACTTAATTCCCGATGCATTAACCTTACAAATAGAGCCATCTCAAAATGCTATTGGATACTCCCCTCTCCGCCCTTCCATAAATGACAGTCGCGAAAGAAATTGGAAAAATTCTCATAATAAAATGGAATGCGACATGCTCCCTTTCTATAATATTTTTTGTTTTGCATTTCTACTTTTAATCTACATTTTTATGAAATCAGCCATTACCCCTTTTTTCCGAAAACCAAAAGACTACTGTCAACATTAATAAAAGAACAGGAATCAAACCAATATACTTCCAAGCATTGTTACTCCTAAAACGAAGGCAAAAATTACGATAACAAAGGAAACGCTCCAAAGTATTAGCATTCACATCCTCCTTTCACTATTTAACGTAAGCTAAACGGAAAAAATCTTTTTTATTGTTTGTTCCGAAATCTCACCCTGAGCACATTTTCTTGATCACCTGTTATGCTTGCCTAAAAAACACTAAATAATGGGGCATTTATTGGCTACTGTAAAAGTGAATCTCACGTTTATATAATTACCACTTTTACCAACTTAGACTTTATAATGTTACAATTATCTGTAGATAAAATTTTCAGCTAGGAAGGAAAAAAGCAGTTCTTTAAAGGGAGATTGGGAGAAAATTTATGAAGAATATATTATTTAAATTATTTATAGTTGTAACGTTTATCTATTGTTGGGGATATATTATATTCGATTTCCCTTCCGATACATTTGTAATGCGTGCGGTTAAAGGTGTAATGTCGATGGTTTTTTCTTGTAGTCTACTGTTCTTTTTAATTAAAATTCTTGATAAGAAACAGAAAAAAGAGCTGAAAGAATAATGTTTTTGGATAATTATTTCTTTTCTAAATCAAAACCTTAGCCATCACATGCCATTTTAGAGCTTGTACATGAAAACACACAGTCCTTTTGTTTAGGCTCTATAAATTTACAAGAACATTCTGTAAGCTTCATATGTAGCAACTGTTGGAAGTAACGGTGAATCTCATCCATTTCATTTTTACCCTTATTTTACCAATACATGATTTTCTATGTTACAATCTTAATGATGAAATTTTCAGTTAGATGAGGAGAGGCAGATGAAAAGGCATTGAAAAAAATTTTTTTAGTGTTTTTGTCAGTAATTTTATTAACATCATGTAATACATCAACGTTAAGTATTAGTGAAATTGAGATTGTTCCGGATAAAGTGCAAAAGGTAATTGATGATAAATATACGCTTCAAAAAATCAATGTAGTAGATAAGCATATTTCCTATATCGTTTTTCGCTCAAACGGAAAAGTTACAACAGATCTTGAAGCTCAAGGTGACACATTAATAGTAAAATTAGATGTTACGAATCAACAAGATAATGCAATAACACAGCATGTCTATAAATTAACGTTAGATCCTGATATTGATACCATTGATATTCACATCAATGGTAAATCTACAACTATTGATAATTTAATAGGTATATAAGATGGTAAATGAGGGATAAAATTGATTTTGGACAACAAAAAGCAATGACTTAAACATTAGACGCCACGTAGTATTTGACTCTATCGCTTGCTTCCTTGGCATTTTAACCGAGCATTTCGCTTGCGCCTTTCCTCTTTCCTGACACTCGTCTATCAATAGATGAACACGACAAAAAGTAGGCCCAAAATATGCAGGTCTAGCTGCAAAAATTTCTTTATATAACAAAACACTACCTATCCCAAAATTTTTTGAACAAATTCAAATGGAGAATGCTGGGGAGAAACTATTCCTTGAGTAGATAAAAAAAGGAGCTACCTCAAAATGACTTTAAGGCAGCTTCAAGCAGGCTACGATTATAAAGAAGTAAACACATCATTAATGATGAATCAGCGTTTATAGGTGCAGTTGGGCATTAGCTGCACTACTAGGATTTATGGCAATCCATGTAACCAAGTTCTGCGTAACATAATAAAGCACACCGACTTAATGATGAGCTATCGCAATCTCATCATAACTTTCTTTATAAGCTTACACGTTCCTACACTAATATTTGTAAATGTGTTACAATATTTAACAAAATAAAAGGCTGATTATTCAGTTAAATAGGAAAATATTGGCGATTTGATAGGAGGTTGAACATATGAATGAAAAGAAGAAAGGGAAATTACAGGTCGCGATAATAGTTTTAATGCTATTAATATTGGTTGCGGCGTTTGTTTTATTCTTCTTAGGTTATTATACTATGGCGTTTGTTTTATTTGGAATTTTTATAGTGGGTATTAATTTTATTAGTAATTGGTTAAAAATTAATAATGAAGACTACGTTTATAGAAAAAATTATAATAATAATAGTAAGTGGTAGTTACACTTAGGTACTCCTAAGCTTTTAACATGGTCTTTAGATCAATAAGAATGGGACTTGTGTTAATGATTGAATACTATATAAACAAGTCCTATTGTTAATGCTTCCTCAATCTCTCCTGTAGCTCCCACACATGACTTTGTAGCTACAATTAAACAATCTGTGTAAATGCTTTCCAGACTTCATTATCAATGCTCATCTGCTCGTTAAATGCCTCTAGTTCAACATATCGACTTTCAATGCTTTCTTATGGCACTAAGAAGTCATAAATCAAGTGACTGTTTTAAAACGCTTTTAAGTGATTCCTGAATGTCTGATAAGTGTTTTTAGATAAGTGTAGCT
>JAEWDX010000118.1 GCA_023389895.1 Bacillota bacterium | reverse complement strand
ATATTAATATAGCATTGACAAAGTATAAGTTTTTAGCTAAAGTACGATTGTACTTGAGTTCAAAAAAAAATACTTATGTTTATTTGTGTTTGGAATCTCTTTTCTGAGTGGGAAAAAGACATTCGTTTATAAATAAGGGGAGGTTATTTTGAGGATATTAGAAGCTTTAGTTTTATTTATATCTATTATTTCATTCTTTTGTATAATTTTTTACAAAATAGAAAAGCGAAAAGCAATGATAGTAGTTGCCGTTATAATTTATCTTTTTGTAGCGCTTCAGGTAATCTTAGAAGGGTATCGGTGGCAAATGCTTTTGGGGTATTTTGCACCTTTGATTTTAATTATAGCAAGTAAACTTTTTTTACTCTTGAAAAACAAAAAAAAATATTGGATGCAATCGGGAATCATTACCTTTTCAATTATTTATATGATTATCATGGTAGGATTACCACTTCTATTTCCGATCTTTTCATTTGAAAAACCAACAGGAAATTACTTTATAAGTACCAATTCGTATCACTTAATAGATAAAAATCGGAAGGAAGAACAGGCATTAGATAAGGATAAATATCGTGAACTTATGATTCAAATTTGGTATCCAAGTAAAGAAACAAATTCCTTTCAGCCTGAGCCCTATATTGAAAATGTGGGAGCAATAACCAATGGACTTCAACGAGCACTGTCAATTCCCAAATGGACTTTTAGTCATTTAAATCTTGTTAATGCTTACGCTCGGAAAAATCTCACAATTGCAGATGATAGAGACAATTTCCCTATTCTTATTTTTTCTCATGGTATGACAGGTTTTCGGAATCAAAATACATTTCAAATAGAAGAATTAGTAAGTCACGGCTATATTATTGTTGGAATTGACCACGTTTATGATGCAGCAGCTACTGTTTTTCCAAACGGCAAAGAGATATTGTTGGAGCAAAATAATTTATCTGGTTTTGAAAAGCTTGACCCACACATGAAGATTTGGACAGATGATATATCATTTGTCTTGGATACATTAGAAAAATGGAACAGTGGCAATGATATAGACATATTTAAGGACAAATTAAATATGAAGAAAATAGGAATGTTTGGACATTCGTATGGGGGTGCTGCGGCTGCACAAATGTTGTTGAAGGATTCTCGGATAAAAGTAGCCTTGAATATGGATGGAGTGTTGTATGGGGAGCGAATTCCAGAGACAGGTTTTTTAAAGCCCTATATGCAAATAAATGCAGAAAAAAACATTGATAAATCTGTTTTTGATGCTGCTTTAGATACTGCTGTTTCTCTAAGCGGGAAATCAAGGTCTTCCTATGAGGAATTTTGGAAAGAAAGTCAGCAAAGGCGAGAGAATGCCTTAAAGGGTAAAGGATTTTCATTATCTATCCGTAACACATCTCATATGAGCTTCACAGATTTTCATTTATTCTCACCGCTATTAAGTAATAAAGGAGAGGATATTAGAAAGGTTCACAAAATTATTAATGAAATTAGCCTAGCTTATTTTGATAAATATCTGATGGAAAAAGAAAACACGTCTATCTGGGATTTGATAAATAGATATCCAGAAGTTGAACTCCAAAGAGGAGGGGCAAATGACTATCAAAAGAGTAAGAAATTATCATCATCAATGGCTTTTTAATAAAAAAATACAAATTTATATTATTATTTCTTCTTTTATTTTCGCAGTCATTGCACTGTGGTTTGTTCCAGAGAAAATACCGATTCACTTTAATGCTTTGCAACATACAGATATTTCAATAACTAAATATATGGGTGTCTTTATTTTTCCTACTCTTATGACATCCTCATATTTAATAAGACAATGGCATTGGCAAACATATTTTTTATTTTATTTCTTTTTTATTCTCCATCTACTATTAATTTGGCTGGCAATATAAAGATTGTCAACAAAGTCTTTTTTGTGACTTTGTTGACAATTTAAGAAATTAATTTATTTATTGTTTTGTTTATGGATAATATTAAATACTTCATTCAAAAGCTGTTCAGTTCCTGGAAGAGAGGGGGATAGTATTTTTAATTGTCGAATAGCTCCTTCGCAAACACCCCATCTTATATATGAGCTTTGAATTTCCTCTAAAATAAAATTAATTATTTCTTGAGCTTCCCGTGAAAATTTATAATCATTTGATGTTAATAATTTTTGTATCTTACTAATGGCGGTTTCTTGATCTTCGCATGTACTTGATGATGTATATGGGAATAGAATTTGAGTGGTTTGCTTTGTTATTTCAATATTTTTTTCTAAACGTAAAATATTATAATCTAAAATATCTGAACTATTGAGCTTTAGCTTCATTTGATCAGAATACCTGAATTGATAGCCTAATCCTCCAATAAAGTGAGTTGATAAATCCATAGCATTCTCTTCTATTTCATTACCATAAACCTCAATTAAGCGATTCGCTAGCCAGTTCAGCTCCTTATAATGGCTATTGGCCATATATTTTTGCAGCTCCTCATCATTTTCTCCTAAAGAAATATTATATAACTCTGCAATTTTTTCAGTTCCATAGATGGAATGTTTTACCCGAAGCTGAGAATAAAAAATGTGCTTATCATTAGGCTGACCTTCAATCAACAACATATTTTGTTGTTCTTCAACTTTCTCATCAACCTTTTGAATAATATAAAGAATTAATTGGGATTTTGTAGAGAAGTAATTATAAAATGTCCCTTTTGATACTTTAGATTGCTCCAAGATATCTTGGATTGCAGTATCGTGATAGCCTTTTGTCCGAAATAGCTGTTTTGCCACTTCAATGATTTTTTCTTTTTTACTCATATTTTTTAACTCCTCAAAAAATTATTGACATTATTATTATACCATATTATCATAAAAATGAACTCGAGTACAAAATAATATACAAAAGTTTATTTGTAGTGAGAGGAAGTAAACGATATGAAAAAAAATAACATACAACCCATTGATATAAATGGAAATGAGTTCAAGCGAGCTGGATTTGTCCTTGTTTTACTGGCAGGAACCTTTTTAACGATTATAAACCAAACCTTGTTGGTGACTGCTTTACCAAAGATAATGGGAGATCTAGATATCAATGCTATAGATGCACAATGGCTCATCACATCATTTATGCTAATCAGTGGCATAATGATTCCTACTTCTGCATTTTTGTTAAATACTATAACTAATAGAACTTTATTTTTTATAGCAATGGGTAGCTTTGCAATAGGAACGGTTATTTGTGGACTTAGTACAACATTTACTACCTTGCTTTTAGGGCGGATTGTGCAAGCTATTGGATCAGGTTTAATGATCCCTTTAATGCAGACGCTTATGTTTATGGTTTATCCAGCAGAACGGAGAGGGGAAGCTATGGGATTAGTAGGAATTGTTATAGCATTTTCTCCTGCAATCGCTCCAACAGTATCTGGTTGGATTGTTGATTATTATGAATGGCGCTACTTATTTTATATACTTCTTCCAATTGTAGGGGTTAACATTTTGCTAGCATTCTTTTTTATGAAAAATATGATTAAATTAACAAAACCTAAGCTTGATGTTTTCTCTTTATTACTTAGTAGTTTAGGTTTAGGCTCACTTTTGTATGGGATAAGTTTTGCAGGAAATGTTGGGTGGCAAAATAAGATTTCATGGGTAGCTTGCATAATAGGAATTGTCATCATCATACTTTTCTCCAGTCGCCAATTTAAATTAGCACAACCGTTTTTAGAGTTAAAAGTATTTAAAAGCAGAACTTTTACGCTGTCTACCATCATTGTCGCCATTATTTTTATGACAATGATTGGTTCAGAAATTCTATTACCTATTTATACACAATCGGTAAAGGAATTTTCAGCCCTTCAATCTGGTCTAATCTTACTTCCAGGTGCTCTTGTTTTAGGTGT
>JAEWDX010000382.1 GCA_023389895.1 Bacillota bacterium | reverse complement strand
ATACATGGGTGTGGAATGAATTCAAAAAATTTGCATTGAAAGGAAATGTACTAGACCTTGCTGTAGGGGTTATTATTGGGACAGCCTTTGGGAAAATTGTCTCCTCGCTCGTTAATGATATGATTATGCCACTTATCGGATTATTAATCGGGGGAATCAACTTCTCTGATCTATCCTTCAGCTTTGGAAAGGCTAATGTTATGTATGGAGCCTTTTTACAGACAGTTGTTGACTTTCTCATTATTGCTTTTTCCATATTTATTTTTATTAAAATCATTAATAAACGATTCCAAACCCAGGAAGAAGCAAAACCAGCACCAGTTGAAGTGGACAAGAAGGAAGCGCTTCTCGCTGAAATTCGTGATCTATTAAAGGAAGATGCTAGAAAAATTAGGGAAAATGAATAGTTTTTGAAACCTTTTTATTACCTAATCGTAAATAAAGGAAAGCAAATTTATTTAGAGGTGAAAATTACACTATGTATTCACAAACACAACAAGTAGTTAATCGAAACGGATATTTGCCAGCTGTTTTACGAACATTTGCCTTATCTTTAGGGATCGCTTTTGTCGGTACAATGGCAGGCTCCTTTGTACCACCTGCTCTGTTTCTACCGCTCGTAATTCTTGAAGTTGGAATGCTCGTCTTTGCGTTTTTCTTACGTCGAAAAAAAGCAATCTCGTATCCATTTTTATTCGCATTTACGTTTATTTCTGGGATGACTACCTATCCGATTATCGCTCAATATCTTGCAACAATTGGTCCGAATCCAGTTTTGCTTGCTCTTGCGACAACGACAACGGTTTTTGCAGGGATTGCGGTTTATGCATCAACGACGAAGCGTGATTTTACCTTTTTAGGCGGCTTTTTAATGGCAGCACTACTTGCTTTAATCGCCATTTCAATCTTTCAGATTTTCTGGCCACTAAGCACAACAGGAATGCTCGCATTCTCATTTATCGGAGTACTCGTATTCAGCGGCTATGTTCTCTTTGACTTCAACCGTATGAAGCATTACGGTGTTTCTGCAGAAGAAGTGCCATTAATGGCTCTAAATTTGTATTTAGATTTTATTAACCTCTTCATTAGTATTTTACGGATCTTTGGGATACTTGGAAGTAAGGATTAATCAACCCGTTAGATCTACAGCGAATAAAGGGCTGCCCGATAATGTATCAGCCAAAAACTTAAAAAACCAATGAATGTTGTAAAATTAACATTCATTGGTTTTTTTCAGTATTTATACGAAAGGATACATTACTCTTTGTGATATACCCCTTTAATCAATTTATTCGACCGTCACAGCTAACTCTTTAATTAATAAGGAAGGTGACGCGACATTTGACGAATAAAATTCTAAGTCAGCGCCAATCTCCTCAATATTATTTAGCAATTCATAGAAATTGCCAGCAATCGTCATCTGCTTCACTGTTTTCTCAACCTTGCCGTCCTTCACATAAAATCCATTTGCAGCAAGAGAGAAATCTCCAGAAACTGGATCAGCTCCAGAATGCAATCCTGCTAAATCTGTAATCATAATCCCTTCGCTCATCGTTGCTATCAATTCCACGAAGTTTTTTTCCAGTGGGGCAATATACAAATTCGTTGGAGCAACAGATAGCGGACTCTTATAAGAAGACTTATAAGCATTCCCCGTTGATTCAACCCCTGCTTTGCCTGCAGTTTTACAATTATGGAGCAATGTAACAAGGCTACCGTCCTTCACTATTTCTTTCTTATATGTCGCAACACCTTCACTGTCGAAATTTCTACTTAATAGCCCCTCTTCTAAAAATGGATCATCAACCATTTGCAGATTACGAACCGCAATCACTTCACCAACTTTATCTTTTAAAAGGGATTGACCTTTTTGAGCATTTTCTGCTGAGAAAATGGGGGAAAATGTTTGTAGTAGGCTACTAGCCACGTCATTTCGCAATAATACTTGGTATTTCTTGCTTTCTATCGATTGTGCATTTAATTGGGCTAATGCTTCCTCAACGACATATTTTGCAATCTCTTCCGGATTGAAAAGAGTGAAATCCTTAGTGGATTTCAGATACGTACCTGTTTTCGTTTCGTTCCCTTGCTTGACAACAACCGAAATATCCATTCCAACATGATTTACTCTTTCTTTGAGCGTAAGTCCCTTGTTATTCATAAGTGCCCGTTCGGACTCTTCACTCTCTATTACGAAATAATCAGTGGCGACTACACGCTTATCATAGGCATATATTTCCTTTTCGATTGCTTTTAACAGCTCGATATTCTTTTGGATCGTCACTTTTTCTAGCTTATTAGAATAATAGTTTCCATTATGATATTCTTCACTTCCAGAGAAGAGCTCTTCCTGTACCTCTTCTTCAAGAATTTGCGCATTCTCTTTTGCATTTTCTACTAAATATAAAATAGAGTCCTCAGCTATTTTTTCTGTAAAAGCATAGCCCATTTTCCCGGCGAAAAGACCACGGAATGAGACACCCGCAACTTCTGATGTTTCATAGGAATCGATTTCTCCTTTGAATAAGCCGCAGCGAAACTTTTCTTCCCGTTCATAATAAAGCTCCATTTCACTAAATCCGTGCTGCCCGCCAAGTTGAAATAATTTATCCTGAAATTGTTCAATGTTCATATTACTCAGCCTCCTTACTTCCGCCAACCGTCATTTCGCTTACACGAATCATTGGCTGACCGACGTTAACTGGTATACTGCCACTTAAAGAACCACACATTCCCGCTCCATGTGCGACATTATTTCCGACCATGTCAACAAGCTTGATCGTTTCAGGTCCATTGCCGACAAGTGTCGCTCCTTTAAGTGGCTTGTCAATTTTGCCATTTTTAACGAGATAGGCTTCCATTACGGCAAAATTATAATCACCTGTTGCTGGATTAACAGAGCCTCCCCCCATATACTTCGCATAAATTCCATGCTCAGTATTTGCGATGATCTGTTCAGGAGTTGATTTTCCTTCAGCAATATATGTATTCGTCATTCTCGAAGTCGGGGCAAATCGATACGACTGTCTTCTTCCTGATCCCGTTGATGCCATTCCCATTCTGCGACCATTAAATTTATCAATCAAGTAACCTTTCAAGATTCCATTCTCGATCAATATATTTTTCCTTGCCTTTTCCCCTTCATCATCGATAGTTATAGAGCCCCAATCATTTTCTATCGTACCGTCATCAATATATGTAACGATATCTGAAGCAACCTTTTCTCCAATTCGATTCGCAAATACCGAATTATTTTTTGCGACAGCTGTTGCTTCTAATCCATGCCCACAAGCTTCATGGAAAATAACACCGCCAAATTCATTATCAATAATAACCGGAAATTTTCCGCTCGGACATGCCTCAGCCCCTAGCATCGTTACCGCAATTCTGGATGCTTCTGTTGCATAATGCTCAAGATTTAAATTTTCAAAAAATTCGAAGCCTTTATGTGCAGCTGGTCCATAGAAGCCTGGCTGTATTTGCGTACCATCAGCAGCAATCGCCTGAATAGCTAATCTGCTGCGGACTCGAAGATCCTCGACAAATCTCCCTTCACTATTGGCAATCAACACATTTTGCTCTTCATCAAAATAACGTACAAGCACTTGCTGAATGTTTGAATGATAGTTTTTGGCAATGTCATATGCTTTCTTCATTACATTTACTTTCCGGATCTTTTCTGTTTTCAAAGGACTCATCTCAATCGGATGAGCGCATATAATCATTTCTTTTTCAAGGGGCTGTCGTTGAATAATCTTATCTCCCGAAATAGCTTGTGCGGCATTTCTTGCTGCTTTTATCAAGCCTTCCTTTGTTGAATCAGTTGTATATGTATAAACACTTTGCAGCCCTTTAAACACGCGAATCCCTATACCAAAATCTCTTCCTGACAAACTGTTTTCAATTTTCCCACCTTGAAGCGTAAGATTATTCGTATAGCGATCCTCCACAAACACTTCGGAAAAATCTCCTCCTGTTGCCAGTGCAGCTGTTAACACATCTTCAATAACAAATTTTGAAAACATACTGTCCCTCCTTTTAAAAAGAATCTTTTGAATTATTCAAACACAATAATTATATCATTATTTACCTTTATTACTAAATAAAAAGTTGCGCTTATCTTTCCTCTAGCCTCATGGATGCGGAATAAAGCTAAAAATGGGGCAGTCATTATAAAACACCAGAAAACAAACGAGCAAATGATTCCTTCGATCTTTCGGCAAACCCTCGTTTATAATATTGAACTGGACTTATTTTTTCGCTGTCTTCTAAATCTTCTTCATAATGGGCAACAAGATCACGAATAGAGCTTGTTCCGTACATGAAAACATTCACCTCGAAATTCAAGTGGAAGCTGCGCATATCCATATTAGCTGTTCCTAGTGTTGCTAAATTTCCATCCACGATAATGACCTTTTGATGGAGAAAGCCTTTTTTATACAAGTATATTTCGACACCATACCGTAACAGTTCAGAAAAATAAGAACGACTTGCATACTGTGTTAAAAAGCCATCATTGATTTCCGGAACGATAATTCTTACTTCAATTCCCTTCGCAGCCGCAACTCTTAATGCCGTTCTAATTGACTCATCTGGAATAAAATACGGGCTCGCAATCCAAATCGACTTCGTTGCTGAGGCGATCATCGCATAGTAAAAATCACTCATCAAACCTTGCTGTGTATCAGGGCCAGTCGCGACAACTTGAACCGCACCATCTATAATTCCATCAGAAATGCCCTTTTTAGCTGTTGAATACCGATCTAATATCTTCTCACCGCTAATATATTCCCAGTCAAGCAGGAAAACCATATGAAGCGAATATACAGCTTCACCCTTTAATAAAATATGAGTATCCCGCCAAAAACCAACTCGATTATCCTCACCTAAATACTCTACTCCAACATTCAAGCCACCAACAAAACCAATTTCTCCATCAATAATAATCATTTTTCGATGATTGCGGAAGTTTAGCTTTTGGTTGAAAAAGCCATATTTTAATGGAGAAAAAGCCTGCACTTTAATTCCAGCTGCCCTCATTGCAAGTAGATCATCTGAGGCAATTTTTCGACTTCCAGCCGCATCAAAGATAAATAGCACATTAATCCCTTTTTTTGCTTTCGCCATTAAAATTTTCATAATCAGTTTGCCAAGCCGATCTGAACGAAAAATATAATATTCAATATGAATAAACGTCTTCGCTTTTTTTAATCTCCTTATTATTTCTGTAAACGTTTCCTCCCCATTTTTTAAAATCAAAACATCGGAACTCGTACTTATAGGGGTCGGTGACACTTGGATAGCAAATTTCGCAAAGGAATGTTGATTATCTTGCAGAAAAGCTAAATCCGGAGTCGGTTCTTTCTGCAATAATTTTTTCCATTCCTCCCTATCTTTTTTTCGTTTACTTTTTAAAAAATAACCCTTCATATAAAGCTGCCCTGAGAATAAGTAAAATAGATAGCCGAATACCGGTAAAAAGGTAAGTACATACATCCAAAGCAAGGTATGCTGTGGCGAACGGTTTTCGAGCATTAAAGAATACATGCTGACCATCATTGCAGAGAAATATAAAAGGAAACAGATTACTTTCACAGACTGATTGCTACTTAATAATAATAAATAGAGCGATATCATTAATATGATCGCAATAATGAATTCCACTCGACGCTTTCTCATCTTTTCAATCTCCATATTTCATCTATGTACATCTTACATATTCTTTCCCAAATCGTGTCGCTTTAGAAAATATTTAAAGAATCGTTTTTCTATGTCGAAAAATCTTCTGCGCTGCCAATTTATACTTTCTTACCATATTAGAAAAGGCAGCCATTAGTCGGCTGCCTTTTCTTATTATTGATATTTCTTCACGATTTCCTGTAGCTTGAGGGCAAGTCCCATTTTCCCTTCAACCTTTAGACCACCAGTCATAAAGGCCATTGTCGTATTCAAATCATCTTTTAATAGTTTGGAAAAATTTTGATCAGTTAACATTAGGGTTACTTCTGGCTCATGTTGAACTCCTTCAACAATTTCAACCTTACCCTCTTTTAAAACGATCTGAATTGCCCCGCTTTCATTAAGATTCACTTGGTAAACTCGATCCTTTTCAGCTTGAATATGCTCTGGGTTTGCATTCATTCTTTCGACTAGTTCAAAAAGCTCAGCTTTAACGGACATCATATTTCCCCCTCATTATTTATACTAATTATTAATTCAACTGAGATTTCTAATTATCCTGCAAGAAAATGAATGTTCATTCATTATAAGAAAAGAAAGGATGCATTTTCAAAAAATGACAAGCTCGAGTTAAAAAATAACAGTTTTTAACGAAAATGAGTTAAAATAATTAGTTGATAATAAAACATCCTTTAGGAGGAACACCAATGAGCGAATCAAAATTTTGCAAGGAATCTTTTGTCGTAAAAACTAGTATTGTTTTACCACCAGATACAAACTATCACGGAACATTATTCGGTGGAAAGCTGATGGCTTATATAGATGATGTCGCATCCATTTCTGCAATGCGGCATTCAAGAAGAAATACCGTTACTGCCTCAACTGACTCTGTCGATTTTCTGCATCCAATCCATCAAGGAAATGCTGTTTGTTTGGAAGCATTCGTCACTTATACTGGAAGAACATCGATGGAAATATTTGTAAAAGTAAGTGCTGAGGATTTATTAACAGGAGAAAAGAATATTTGTGCAATGTCTTTCTTAACAATGGTTGCGATTGATGAAAATGGAAAGCCAACACCAGTACCAGCCGTCATTCCTGAAACAGAAGAAGAAAAGAGCTTATATAATAC
>JAEWDX010000378.1 GCA_023389895.1 Bacillota bacterium | reverse complement strand
ATAGCATTCCAATTCCTGCTCCGCTCATTAACAGTCCCATCACAGTGCCCCGTTTCTTCGGATACTGGCTAACAGCTATAGACAGAAGCGGGGTATAAACAAGCGCACTTCCAGCTCCTGCCAGGAATAATGTGATAGCAGCCCACCAGAAGCTTGTGACGAATACAAGTCCACTCAAGCCTAAAATAACACAGCCCCCTCCAACTAACAGGACATTCTTTGCACCAATACGCATTGTTAGTATTCCTGAAAGCCCTACCGTAAGTAAATAGCCTAGAAAGAGCATTGTTCCTAATAATCCAGACTGTGTTGTAGACAGTGAGAGCCCCTGCTGCATAAAAGGTAAGATAATACCATATGCCATACGTGCAAACCCTGTCGTTGTTACTATCAATAACATCCCCGTTGTAACAAACATCCAAAAATTCTTCATTTCCCTTTCCTCCATATAAAATGTTAGTGATAATAATTGATTATCTATTTTTTTAGATGAAATCGTCCTTTCTTTCTTTGATAACCATTATCATTTAGAAACATGACTAGTTTACTATTTTTAAATGCTCCTCACCACCAATTGACGGATATTAATACGGTTATACGGATTTTATTTTGGACAAAAATTAAATAAGCTATTTTAATTTCTCCATTGTAGAAGTTCACATCCTCCTTTATGCTAACTTATGTCGATAATGATTCTCATTATCTATTTAATTACATTTTGGAGGATTAGAGATGAAAAAGCTTAATCGAAATATAATTTTCTCGTGACACTTACTAGCTTTTCTTGTGATACAGGGTCGCAAATTCAATTGAATCAATTCTTGTCTCTGGTTACGTTATGATGTTGGAAAGTTAATATTTTTATAATTGATAATGATTATCAATATTATTATAATATAGAGAGGATTTCTTGGAATATTAGAGAGGAGAATTGTCTATCCAGATGGTTAACAACCGAAATAAACGAATTAATTACGGTGACAATATTTCTATTCTTCGCAAAAATAATGAGCTGTCTCTATTCAAGGTGAAAGATGCTACAGGTAGAGGATTGATGACAAGCTATAATGTCTTTCCCGGAATCGATATTATGTTCAATGATTTTCAAATGCAGCAATGCTTTTCTAATTTCCATTCGAATGTACATATGTTGACGATTGATTTTTGTCTTGAAGGAAGAATTGAATGGGAGTTTCAAAATGGCACATTTATGTATTTAGGCAAAGATGATATTCAAATATGTTTAAATCGCAATCACCATCATCTATTCGGCTTCCCTCTTCATTATTATAAAGGGATTACGATTGCTATTTATCTAGATACAGCTCCTCCTTCCTTGTTTAAAGATTTTTCAATTGACTTGCAAGATTTAATCAAGAGATTCAAGGATAATGGGCAGCCATTCATCATCCGTAGTGTCGACTCTCTTCAGCATATTTTCCATCAATTATATGCTGTCCCCGAAAAAATTCGTACGCCCTATTTTCAACTAAAAATAATGGAGCTGCTCTTATCATTAAGTACCATTGACATTTGTCCCTTTTCACAAAGCTCCCCGTATTTTCCGAAGAAGCAAGTTGAAACCGTAAAAAGCATAATGGAATATATGCGGACACATATCGATGAGCGGATGACGTTAGTGGAATTATCCACTCATTTTAATATTCCATTAACAACGATGAAAAATTGCTTTAAAGCGATTTATGGGCAATCGATCTATTCATACTTGCGGGCACATCGAATTGAAATTGCCGCAGATTTATTGCGAACGACTGATGAAACTATTGCTACAATTGCTGGACGAGTAGGCTATAGCAATCCAAGTAAATTTTCCGCAGCGTTTAAGGAAATTAAAGGAATGCCACCAACTCAATATCAGAAAGAATTTGTCTAAATGGAGCTATATTAATTAATTGGAGCGGCAGTGCCGCTCTTTTTCTATGATAATTAATCTCAATTACAAAATTTATTTTATAGAGGAAGGAAGTTGCAACAGTGATGAATGAAGCAGATAATTATCATACTTTACAACGACGAAAAGGCTTTTGGAGTACAAAGGATATTCTGATTACTGGGATGATTGGAGTTGTGTTTGCCTTTGTATTATTTGGTGTTACCTATCTTTACTTTCCATTAGCAGCAATATTAGGTCCTGCCTATTCAAGAGTTACGGATGGAATTTTCATGATTCCTGGCTTAATGGCCATTTATTTAATTAGAAAGCCTGGGGCCGCCATTATATCGATGACCATTAGCGGACTCGTTATGCTACCATTCTCTCCCTACGGATTAATTGGTGTCCTTTGGGCAGCACTTGCTGGTGTTGAATGTGAGCTACCGTTTTTACTTGCACGTTATCGCCATTACTCAGTTGGCTTTATCATGATTAGCGGAGCAATTGCTACACTTATCAGTGCACTGCTTGAATATCCATTATATGGACATGCCTCTTTAGCAATCGGAGTCCAAATTACGATGCTGTCCGTAAGTGCAATTGGGGGAATAATTGGTGGCTTATTATCAAAAGGGCTTGCAGATGCAGTTATGAAAACAGGACTATTAGCAGATTATCGAAGAGCATAAGAGGACGTGATTGTCATGATCGAAATGAAAGATATTAGCTTCACCTATGCAGGAGCAACACGAAAAACACTCAATAATATCAATTTATCCATTAAAAAAAATGACATAACTTTACTATTAGGTGCCTCTGGTTCTGGGAAAAGCTCCCTCGTCCATTGCCTAAATGGCTTAATCCCCTACCATATTCAAGGGGAATTAAGTGGAACGATAAAAATCGCGGATAGAAAAATTCACACGATGTCGATTGGAGAACTAACAAAACAAGTCGGTCTTGTCTTCCAAGATCCTGAAGCTCAGCTCGTTACAATGAAAGTGGAGGATGAAATTGCTTTCGGATTAGAAAATCTTTGTTTGCCACCAAAGGAAATTACTGAAGGCATTCAATTAGCTTTAAAGCAAACAGGACTAGAGGGTTATCAGCAGCAATTAAATGATCAGCTTTCAGGTGGGCAAAAACAAAGACTTGCTTTAGCTTCTGTCCTTTGTATGCAGCCGCAAATTCTTATTCTTGATGAACCGACAGCATATCTGGATCCTGAAGGCACAAATGAGTTCTTTTCCACTTTACGTAAACTTCAGCAGACGACTAATCTTACCATTATTATTATTGAACATAAACTAGATAAGCTAATCGATATTGTCAATCATGTCATTGTCCTTGGAAAAAATGGGCGAATTATAGCCGATGGAACTCCACAGAATGTTTTTTATGAGCATTACGAGCAGTTGATTTCAGAAGGGGTTTGGCTCCCAGATTGTGTTCGCATTATTAATGAACTAAAAAGAAAAGGATTCGCAATCAATAGAACACCGATTACTGTAACTGAAACAGCCAAAGTGCTTACTGCATTATTACCTGCTAAACTAACTACCGAAAAAAACATGATACATAGAGAAAATAACAATGAACAATGTATACTACTGTCGGACGCAAAAATAGCATTAGAAATTAAAAACCGTCATTTCTCATGTAAACACTTTTGTCCGCTTAAACCAATGGAACTGAAAATTCCACAAGGAGACTTTCTCGCAGTTGTTGGAAAAAATGGTGCGGGTAAATCAACATTAGCACAGTATATCGTTAAGCTTTTGCCTCTTCAAAAAGATGTCATTTTTTTAGACGGGTGTGAGCTCGTTCAGTTACCTGTCCACGATGTTTCACAAAAGGTTGGCTATGTCTTTCAAAATCCAGAGCATCAATTTGTGACAAGTCGGGTAATTGATGAGCTAGCATTTGGACTAAAGCGTCTAAAGCTGACTCAAAGTGAAATCGATGCCCGTGTTCATACAATGCTAGAACAATTCGCATTAATTGACTATGCCGAAATGAATCCCTTTTGTTTAAGCCATGGTGAAAAGCGGCGTTTAAGTGTTGCCTCCATGCTAATTACAGGGCAAAAGCTATTAATCTTCGATGAACCAACATTTGGTCAAGACTTGCAAAATGCCAATAAGCTTATGAGGATAATGAAGGACTTGCAGAAGGCGGGCAATACAGTCATTATGATCTCCCATGATATGAATTTAATTGCTGAATATGCTGACCATGTCGCCGTTTTAGATAAAGGGTTCTTGCGCTTCCACGGTCCAGTAGAAGCATTATTCTCTAAGCCAGCTCTGCTTGAAGAAGCCGGGCTGGCATTGCCGCCAATTGTCGAAATTATGCTGCAGACGACAGCGATACAACCGAAATATGGAGAAGGAAGTCTTACCGAGAAACTACTTACTAAATTTGAACAATATTATGGAGCGGTAACATGATGACTTATGGTGACTTAAACAATGAAAAAAAATCTTTTCTACATGGGCTGAATCCACTTAGCAAGCTATTAGCGATCAGCCCGATAGCAATCTTTCTCGCTATAACAACAAATATTTGGACACCGCTTATTTTTATTAGTTTCACGATTTTGACAACATTAATATGTGGACGGATTTCCTTTCTGCAATATATGAAAATTTGTTTTCCGATGTTTCTTTTTATTTTGTGCTTTATCTTACTATATCCACTTATGGTAAGTAAACAAATTAATGAAGGCTCAAAGCTCATTTTTTCTTATTCATTTATTCATATTTATGAAGGTGGCGTCTTATTTGGGTTGGCTACTGGTCTTCGGCTTCTCTCTTTACTCGTCTTATCATTATTATTTACTTTAACGACTAATTCCAGCGATTTCATCCGCTCTCTTATCCAACAGTGGAAATTAAACTATCGCTTTGGCTTTGGTGTGTTAGCTGTTCTGCGCTTTATTCCTATTCTTATGAAACAGTTTCGACTCGTGAAAATGGCACATCAAGTCCGTGGCTATACGAGTGAGAAGAGATTTTCTAAGCTTGCTGAGCGCACGAAGCGGTATGCCCTCCCCCTTCTGTCAGCATCGATTCGCCATGCTGAGCGGATGGCTTATTCAATGGATTCGCGTGCCTTTGGCGCCTACCCAACTCGAACTTATTTAAGAAAATCGATTATGACGAAGAGAGATTACTTTTTTATAATCGGTTTTTGGAGCGCCTCCCTTCTGCTTATTTATTTGCTGTCTACTTTTCAGCTTCTTGGTAGTTTATCAGTTTTCAAAATATATCATTAATGTTTAGAAGAAACACGCCGGTTATTTACGATCATTTTTACAAAGTTAAAAACATGAGGTGTCATAAAATGAAAAATTCTCATTGGCTTTTAATCGTTTTGCGCTTTACGAAATCATGTAAAGCTCAAATGGTGTCTTCTGTCATTTGTGCCATTATAAGTGTAGGAGGAGGGTTCATCCCCTATTTAGGCGCCTATAAAATGATCGAGCTTTTTTTCATCAAAGAAGCAACGATACAGTCAATCACTTTATGGAGCATTGTT
>JAEWDX010000371.1 GCA_023389895.1 Bacillota bacterium | reverse complement strand
GACGGAACTGATGTGACTGGAAGAAAAATCCCTTCCAAAAATGGCAAGCAACTAAAAATTCGTGCAGGTAAAAATGTAATTCTTAATGGTGTTAACTTCTATTCAACGATGGATGGACAATTAAGTTTAACGAATAAATTGATTTCCGTGAATCCAGTCTTTGAAGTAAATGGGGATATTGATTTAAAAACAGGAAACATTGATTTTATCGGTAATGTAGAGATTAGAGGAAATGTTCCTGCTGGCTATGAAATTAAAGCTGGTGGCGACATTAAAATCTTTGGATTAGTAGAAGGAGCCTCTATTTATGCTAAAGGAAATATTGTTATTAATGGTGGTGTAACAGCAGGGAATAAAGGGAGTGTAACCGCTGGAGGAAATATTCAAGCTACCTATTTAAATCAAGCGGTGATAAAGGCTGGTCAAGATATTATCGTAGCGAATTATGTGTTGCATAGTAAGCTTGAGGCATCTGGCTCTATTTATTGTAATAATGCTTTAGTAATTGGGGGAGAACTATTTGCATCTGGTAATCTATATGCAAAAGATGTCGGCAACCATTTATTTACAAAGACAGAGTTGAGGGCAGGAGTAGATTCAGAAAACGTTCAGAAAGAGCAGCTTTTTATGGCGCAAAAACTTGAATTAAATGCGAATCTTTCCAAGCTGACGGATATTGAGAATAAAATAATGCAAATTGGCAGAGCAACCGGTAAATTAAGCACAGATCAAAAAGCAATTATTTTAAAACAGCAATCAACAAGAAATCAGCTCCTCAAACAATTAGAAGAAATTGAAGATGAACTTGAAATAATTGAAGCTGAGAAAAATGAAAAACAGGATTCTTCTATTTATATTTATAATACGATCTATCCTAATTCAACGATTCAATATGGTAAATATCGAAGACAAATTCAGAAAGAACACTCGAACGTTCGTTTTTATTTCTCAAATTGTGAAATCCTATTCGATCCAATTTAAAGGGTGTGTTGGGAATGAGTTTAAAATCGATAGAAATGCAAGTCGCTTTACCGAGAACGATGGATGCTGGAAAACTTCAGGAGCAATTGCAGCAGCGCGGGCAAAATATAAATGATTTCGCTACGATGCGCAATCAAAAGGAAGAAGAACAGAAAAGAACATCGGTAGTGAAACAAGAGCAGAAAGCGAATGTTTTGCTTTCAAAAGATGATCAAGACAGTAAGAGCGGTCCGGAAGAAGAGAAAAAACAAAGGAAAAATGCGGAAGCTTTAACTGAAAAGAAAGAGAAGCATCCATATAAAGGTAATGTGATTGATTTTAGTGGATAGAGGGATTATATGACCACTTTTCTTTTATTTATTAGTTTATTTTTAAATATTATTGCATTATTAGCGATCATCAACTTATATCTTCGCCAAAATAGGTTTCTTGAAGTAGAGAAAAAACAAGAAAAAATGATGATTGAAATGGAAGAAGTTATTTCCAGCTATTTAGTGCAAATGAAGGAAGAAAATGAAAGCTTTATTAGCCGGATGAAGAAAGTGGAAGTGCACGTAAATGGTGATGGAAAAGACCTATCTACCTCTTCGGTGACAGAGGATAATAATGGTGAAGAAAATAGCAATCAAGCTGAAAAACATGCTATCCGTGCTGGGAAAGTCACGGCATCGAAGGCAGTCCATGCTTATCGGCTTAATGCGAAAACTACAAATGTTCATGCCTCGGTTGGAGATGACGTTGAACTTCCTCCGATTGAAAAGAGTATAATGCAGTATGACGACATATCTACAACTGAAAAAAAAGCTATAAATCAAGTATTCTCTCTAAAAAAACAAGGTCTATCTGATGAAGAGATTGCCCGGAAATTAAATAAAGGAAAGACAGAAATTGCCCTCTTATTGAAATTCAATCAAAATCACCAGGAATAACTTGATTGTAGAGTATATTTATGCTATATTTAAAAACGGTGTTAATACACACGCTTATTGATTTAATCAGATGGTGCTAAATTTTTTTAGTTTCTGATTGAAAATGAGATGGGCGGAGGAAATCAAACCATTAGGAGGAAAAATCATGTCAGTTATTTCAATGAAGCAATTATTAGAAGCAGGTGTACATTTTGGACACCAAACACGCCGTTGGAACCCAAAAATGAAAAAATATATTTTCACAGAGCGTAACGGCATCTATATTATTGACCTTCAAAAAACAGTTAAAAAAGTTGAAGAAGCTTATAATTTCGTAAAGGAACTTGCTGGTAACGGCGGAACAATGCTTTTCGTTGGTACAAAAAAACAAGCGCAAGATTCTGTTAAAGAAGAAGCGATCCGTTCTGGTATGTACTATGTTAACCAACGCTGGTTAGGTGGTACTTTAACGAACTTTGAAACAATTCAAAAACGTATTGCACGACTTAAAGATATTGAAAGAATGTCTGAAGATGGAACATTTGAAGTTCTACCTAAAAAAGAAGTTGTTCAATTGAAAAAACAACAAGAACGCTTGGAAAAATTCTTAGGTGGAATTAAAGATATGAAGGGTCTTCCTGATGCTTTATTTATTATTGACCCACGCAAAGAGCGTATTGCTGTAGCAGAAGCACATAAATTAAACATTCCAATCGTTGGTATTGTTGATACGAACTGTGATCCAGATGAAATTGATGTTGTTATCCCTGCAAATGATGATGCAATTCGTGCTGTTAAATTATTAACAGCTAAAATGGCAGATGCAATCCTAGAAGCAAAACAAGGCGAGGAAGTAACTGCGTAAGCGAAAAGCGCTTTGTACAAAAAAGGTGATAAGAGGGAGCACCCTTTATCACCTTTTTTTAAAGATTGTTTTTTGTTTGTATGCTAATGATAAAAGAAAAGCTAATCTAATCGTATATAACTCATACTAAGGAGGATTTTCTAATGGCAATTACTGCACAAATGGTTAAAGAACTTCGTGAAAAAACAGGTGCTGGAATGATGGATTGTAAAAAAGCACTACAAGAAATGAATGGAGATATGGAAAAAGCGATCGATTATCTTCGTGAAAAAGGAATTGCAAAAGCTGCTAAAAAAGGTGATCGTATTGCCGCTGAAGGTCTTACTTCAGTGATTGTAAAAGGAAATGAAGCTGTTATTATAGAAGTTAACTCAGAAACAGACTTCGTCGCAAAAAATGAAGGTTTCCAAGTTCTTGTTAAAGAATTAGCTGAACATATTCTTGCAAATAAACCTGCAACTGTTGAAGAAGCTATTGGACAAACAATGACAAACGGAGCTAATGTTGAAACACATATTAACTCTGCAATTGCAAAAATTGGTGAAAAGCTTACTCTACGTCGCTTTGATGTTAAAACAAAAACAGATAGTGATGTATTTGGTGCTTATTTACACCAAGGCGGACGCATTGGCGTATTAACTGTTGTTGAAGGTATTACTGATGAAGAGGCAG
>JAEWDX010000369.1 GCA_023389895.1 Bacillota bacterium | reverse complement strand
CTCCAGGCGATATTGTTAACTTTGATAAAGCTGGGGAAGGATGATTTTCAATTGAAAGTGTTGAATAGGCAGCATAGATAGTCAAAGGGTTTTCTGTATTATTGGTTAGAATCGTATACCCCCCATTTTTATTGATTTTTACTGAATTAAATGAAGATGAAGCATTACTTTTGAAATTATAAATATCTGGTGTTCCATCTGAATAATAAGATGCGTAGTCGTATCCTTTTCTCAAAGTATCAATATGCCAATATTCAGAATGAATATTTTTCACTTTTACACTTTCATTTGGAGCAATTGTTTTTATATTTAATGCTTGTGTCTCGCTCTTATTTACGGATACATTCCGTAACGGGACATTAACCATTGCATTCTTTTGACCATAGTTGGTTACTAATATTTTTTGATTTGTTCTTAGAAATTCCGTACTATTTGAATAAGTATTGTTGTAATTCCCTTTTTTCACCTGTCCGTTTTCATAGAAAGTAATTCCTGTATCTATACCAACAATGTCTACATATTTAGTTAACGAATCACCTTGATTTGTAATAGAGTAACTTTCATTTGGTGCTAGGCTAATCTTATATACAATCTCTTGAGTATTTACAGAATAGCTCGAGCTCTCAGGAATTTTTATACCAATTAAGCCTTTATTTACATGGAGTAAGAATTTGTTATTCCCTGATAGTAGTACCCATTCACCTGTTTCATTGTTATAATCTCCACTGCTACGATTATCAGATTCAATTACATAATCGTAATTAATCTCTTGGCCTCCAATATCTAAGATTGACATGTTCATGCTAGAACTCTTTGAATTTACTATTTCAATTGTTTGTCCACTATGAACTTGGATAATTTTAGTTGGGGATTCATTAGTGGGAAGTTCATCGGTTGCAAATACTAGAACGTTTCCTCTCAAAAATAATATTAAAAAAAGTACAGGCAATAAACACAATCTAATAGAATAAATTAAATGTTTCACTAAACAAAACCCCCTATTTTTTTACTATATCGCCATATTAACCCATTAATTAATAATTATATATAGAGATGCTGAAAACAGGACTTTTCGCCTATGATGAATTTTTAAACACCTATATTAAGAGATAGAAGAAATAGTTAGTGGAGTTAGTATAGAAGTATGGACACATTTTAGTTAAGTCCTTATCCTAGAAATTAAGAGAGGACGTGTCCGTAATGAAACAAAAACATTACAATCAAGACTTCAAAGAAACGATTGTTGAACTTTATCGTGCTGGAACTCCCGTCAACCAGCTTGCCAGCGAATATGGTGTCTCAGAAGTAACTATTTATAAATGGATTAAAGTGCATTCTCCTATTGGGGGAAATGAGTCATTAACACCCGCTGAAATTGCAGCTATTCAGAAAGAAAATTTACGTTTAAAACAAGAGGTAGAAATCTTAAAAAGGCTATGACCATATTCGCGAAAAAGTGATGGATCAAGAAATTATCGATCATATTAATGAAGAAAAGGCACACTATCCTGTTCAAAACATGTGTCGTGTATTAAAGCTGCCTAAAAGTACCTATTATCAATCCAGCCATAAAAAGCCTTCAACTTATCAAGTCGAAAATGAAGAAATGATGGAACGAATTCGTGAAATTCATCAAGCAAGTAAAGGACGTTATGGGATCCTAAAATTCATTACCTATTGTGTAAAGAAGGATTTAAAGTGAGTCTAAAACGAGTACAACGTTTATTGAAACAAGCCGGAATTCGATCAGTTATTGTAAAAAAATATCGTCCTGCATCTGTTCAAAGTATGATAGAGGAACGTGAAAATAAATTAGAACAGGATTTTCATAAAACATCAATTAATGAAAAATGGGTAGCTGACAAACATATATTTACACACTAAAAGATGGCTGGTGTTATTTGCTTCAGTGCTAGATCTTCATTCTAAGAAAATCGTAGGATATAAATTTGACCGTCAAATGACTGTCAAATTGGTCATGGAAGCTTTAGAAAATGCAATTCAAAATCAATGTCCTCAAAAAGGGCTTATTTTTCATACGGATTTAGGAACTCAATATACGAGTGAAGCGTTTCAAAAATATTTAAAACAGCATGGATTGATTCAGTCATTTAGCCGCAAAGGCTGTCCGTATGACAATGCATGCATCGAATCATATCATGCAACATTGAAAAAAGAAGAGGTTTATAGGAACCGATATCTGGACTTTGAAACTGCTAAAGTAGCCTTATTTACTTACATTGAAAACTGGTACAACCGAAAGAGAATTCATGGAGCAATAAACTATTTAACACCAGATGAAGTAGAAACCTTATGCCGAGCAGCATAAGGTATACGACTTAACTTTTTTATGTCCAAGATATTGACCTAAATCCATAGTTAAATAGTACTTACATAAATTACATACTACAACCATCTGATCGCATTAAAAAACTTTGCCCTAGTAATAAAGGGAAAAAGTTGCTAATGGTAAATTTCCCTATGTTAAATCATCCAACTTTCCATTTTCTAGATAGATTAATGCAGTTCTAATTAATACTTAGGAGTATCCAACAAAACATTCCTGTGTCGTATCTCTTAAGCCCCAATATGAACTTGGACAGCTCTAACTAAAATATTTATACTAAAAATATTAAAGGAGCTGACATCATGAAACGAACCAAACATTCCCAAGAATTTAAAGTTCAAGTATGTAAAGAAGCCATTGAAGCAGGTAATGCGGCTTTGGTAGCTCGTCGATATGAACTTAGTCCCAACATGGTGAATCGATGGGTCAAGGTATACAGAGAAGGTAAATATGACGATGTAATATCAATCGCTGGATCAAGCCCAATTGAAACAAAAAAACTTTCACAAGAGAATGATCAACTAAAAAGATTATTAGGTGAAAAAGACCTAGAAATTGCCATTCTACGTGACCTTATAAAAAAGAAAAACCCTCACTTACTGAAAAACTTGAAATAGCCGACAAATGGATTGAACAAGGCTACCCCAAGCAGAAGGTGCTAAAGATTATTGGTATTCCTCGTTCCACCTATTATTATCAAAAAAACGGTAAGGTTGAGGAAAAACAAATAAGTGAGGAGGGACGTCCTGCACCAGGCTACTCCATCCTTATGGACGGTAAGAAAATATCAGATGAACAAATTAAGGAATGGCTTTTGGAAGCTATTGCAGGCGATGGATACGCCTATGGATATCGTAAACTAACAAAAATGATTCGACGGCAATATGGACTCATTATAAATAAGAAAAAAGTATACCGACTGTGCAAGGAACTAGACATTTTGAAACCACAGCGAAAAAAGAAGGTGTCTTACCCAAGAAAACTAGCAAGAAATCGAGTCATTACAGATCCAATCAGCTTTGGGAAACGGATATCAAATATGGCTATATCAAAGGAGAAGATCGATTTTTCTTTATCCTTTCCTATATTGACGTATATGACCGTTCCATTATTGACTACCATATCGGACTTAGCTGTAGTGGCGAAAATGCCAAGCAAACCTTACAACGAGCATTACTAAAGAGACAACAGTTTGATCAAGAAAAGAAACCCATCATTCGATCGGACAATGGGCCTCAGTTTATTTCCCATGCGTTTGAACAGGGATGTGAAAGCTTTCAGGTGGAACATGAAAGAATTCCGCCAAAAACGCCAAATATGAATGCCCGTATTAAATCTTTTCACCGAATCTTGGAGGAAGACTGTCTTTCCCGATTTCAATTTCAAACATATGGTGAGGCCTATCAAGAAGTTTCAGAGTTTATGAGATTCTACAACGATCGAAGAATGCATTCTAGTATTCTTGATCTAGCACCAACAGAGTTCTACGAAATGAGTAAGGTACAATCTCTAAAAATCAAAGAAATTCGTGTCTAGGTCAAATTAGGTCTGAGCACGGCTTTATATGGAGTGGCGGGCATGATACCCTTGATCGGTGCAGCCAAGCCTTATAAAGCTGGTGTCTTGGCAGCGGAATTATGCCCGCAGAGGCTCCATGTCAAGCCATTTGGCCATTTTACCAAATATGTAGAGAAGATCAAAAACAGCAAGAAAATAAGAAAATCAAAGAATAAGTTAGCTTATGTCCAAAATTCGGGGGTTAATCCGATGAGAACCCAACATTCCGGGGTTTCTTGGAGCGCTGGAAGGAAAATTATGCAGAAAGTGAATTGTCCGCCTCCACATTAGAAAAATACGAAGAAATGATAAAGACAGTTGAACCGTATTTTAGTAATAAAAGAATAAAGGATATTAATACGTTTCAAATTGTCAGATTCTTCACAAATGAAAAGAACGCAAATAAGGGCTCTCTAGAGAAAAAAAATAACTTACTACAATCCGTGTTCAAATACGCTGTAAAGTGGAAATTGATTGATGAAAAGGCTAATCCAATGGATGGTGTTGACCGACCAAAAACTGGTAAGCAAAAAAATAAATACTTCTATGATAGAGAAGAAATTCAATTATTACTGCAACTTAAAAAAGAGTTATTAGAACACCAGCAGTTGATTGTAGAGTTAGCTTTATTAGGTGGTTTAAGGCGTGGGGAAATTATAGGCATCGCTTCTGATGTTGTTGACTTTTCGAAAAATAAAATACACATTAAACGCTCCTTACAATTTACTAAACGAGATGGGTTAGTACTAAAGGGAACTAAAACAGAGGATGAAAGAACAATCACCCTCCCTAAAAAAATTATGGATAAACTGCATGCACTTTATATTAAAAAGCTAAATGTGAAAATGGAGATGGGTGAGAATTGGAAAAAGGTTAAAGATAAAGAAGGTAAGGAAGTAATTTTATTATTTTCAAATGATGACGGAACCCCTTATAGACCCGATACAGTTACCCAATTTTGGAATCGATTTATGATCCGTAATGAAAAGAAGATTAAAAG
>JAEWDX010000355.1 GCA_023389895.1 Bacillota bacterium | reverse complement strand
ATTAATAACTGACTCTGAGCCAACTATCCAGCCAATTCGTAATCCTGGACTAAGGGTTTTTGATAAACTCCCAACATATAATACATTTCCATAAAGGTCCCTTGCTTTTAGTGGTTTAGGTGGTGGGTTATCAATCCATAAATCGTGGTACACATCATCTTCTATAACTGGCAGCTGCTCTCTTTCACAATAGGCAATTAATTTCTCTCGTCTCTTTTCTTGCATTAAGGCGCCTGTAGGATTATGAAAGGTTGGAATCGTATATAAAATATTTTTTCCTTTTTCCTTTGTCAAATAAATTGAATCGATGATTAGCCCCTCCTTGTCCATCGCTAATCCTTGCAACTCCATCCCCGCAGACTCAAAAACAGTCAACGAGTAAAGATAGGACGGCATCTCTAGCAATACCGTAGAACCTCTTTTTAGTAATCCAATTGAAATTAAATGTAAAGCTTGGAGTGCACCTGAAACTACGAGAATGGACGAAGGTGATGCTTCGATACCCCTTACCTTTAAATAGTCACTAATGGCTTGTCGTAAATTTATATTTCCTTTCGGCTCTTCATAGCCAAACGAGGTCAATTGATTCGATATTTTTTGAACGATGAATTTCATCTCTTCTAAGGGGAACATCTCTGGTGATAGCTCCCCTTTACTCAATTGAATAAGATTCGTATTCGATTCTGCTTCGTTAATCTCCTGCACCATAGATACACTGGGTTTATGAATACCTAAAGTGACGTTTTCATTCCAGTTCGTCGAGGATTTTGCACCCATCAAAGTCCAAGTATTATTGGTGACGACCGTTTCCTTCCCTGCTTTACCTTCTAGTAGCCCTTCTGCCATCAGTTCCTCTAATGCCGTTATGACTGTACTACGATTAACCTCAAACTGTTTTGCCAAATTACGTTGACTTGGTATGGGACTTCCGATCGCCCACTCCCCTTTAGCAATTTTTTCTTTTATAAAATCAATAATCAATTGATATTTTGGTTTTTTCATTTGTAATCCCTCCCCTGACTGGTTGGTTTTTTTTATTTTAACCGGTTGGAGAAGTTTTGGCAAAACCCTATTAATATTTAAAACATAAATTTAATTGGTTGGATAAGAGGTGTATTCATGTTTAAAACATTAGATTTTAAGATTATTTCTGCTCATTTCATAACAATCATTTTATGGGCATCAGCTTTTCCAGGAATACGAGTGGCATTGTCAGCCTATTCGCCTGAACATATATCACTTTTACGATTATTAGTCGGCTCATTCGTCTTAATAATCATAGCAGTTATTACAAAAACCCCTTTGCCTGAGTTAAAAGATATCCCCATTATTTTATTACTTGGCTTTTTAGGTTTCACCGTGTATCAAGTAGCACTAAATTATGGAGAGCAAACGATTAGTGCTGGGATTGCGAGTTTACTTGTTTCCACAACTCCTATATTCACTGCTTTGCTAGCTGTATTCTTTTATCGTGAGAAGCTTGGATTATGGGGATGTCTTGGTTCACTTATTGGTGTTTGTGGTGTAGCATTTATTTCTGTTGGAGGTTCAAATGAAAGTTCTTCGCTTAATTCAGGGATTATTATCGTTTTAATAGCATCCCTTTCAGAAAGTATTTATTTTGTTTTTCAACATCGATATCTAAAAAAGTATGGGGCTACTCCCTTTACGATGTACGCAATTTGGTCAGGTACATTTTTTATGCTACTTTTCTCACCTGGCCTAAGTGAAGCAATTATGGATGCCCCGTTAAATACAACATTAGTCATTTTGTATCTTGGAATCTTTCCAACAATCATTCCTTATTTTACTCTAGCTTATGTTACCTCACGAACTGGAGCAGCTGAAGCAACAAGTACACTTTATTTAACCTCTGTTTTTGCATTTCTTATCGCATGGATCTGGCTTGGTGAAGTTCCACAATTTTCTGCCGTAACTGGGGGCTTAATTACTTTAATAGGTGTATTTATTGCAAATATAAAAAAAGAAATGATTAAAGAAAATAACAATGCTCAAAGTTTAAACTAGTGATCAATAATTAATCAATTTGTTTTGATCACTTCAGATTGATGACAACAAGTATGAGAGCAGTAACACTCTATGCATGTTGTCATTTTTAATTCTTCGATTGATAAAAAAACCTTCAGACTTTATTTGTTTTTCATATTCCAAAATGATATATATAATAATTGCCCTCAGACAGTTGTTTGGATATAGAACTGAATTTTTCAAATTTTGCTATCGCATAGTCTCTATCGAAACGCACTAATTCATCCTCAGAGTAATTATGGTATTAAATCATTTTTAGAATTTCTTTTGGACCATTTTTTAATAAATCACTCCAAGCAGTAAAAATAGAAATAAGGGAAGTAGCAGAATGCTCATCAAATAGGGTGACGCCAATGTTATTAAAGCCTATGTGTTTAGGCATTCCAGGCAAGCTAGGGTTCCTGCATGGAATCCATGTAAGTGAATCATAGATATATTCAACTATATTATCTTCAAGTCCAATGTATTCAACAATTAAACCTTTGTAATGCTCTTTATCTCTCCAAAAATATTCAAAAATCTTCATTTTGTGTTTCGGTCTTTTTTATTAAATAAAAATCATGCATAAATACCTCCATACGAATTAAAACTATTTAATGTAATTAATAACCATCTTATCATATAACGTTCATTCAGTTGTTTTAAATATTTATCTTCGCTTTAATAAAGTATTCTGCTTCGTTATTTGAATTAAATAAAGCCCCCAAACCATCGTTTGGTACGATTTAATTTTAAACTTCACCAATACGGCA
>JAEWDX010000150.1 GCA_023389895.1 Bacillota bacterium | reverse complement strand
TAAAAAATTAAGAATTTCAAAAAAGGGATTCGGAATGAGACCATTCCGAATCCCTTTTGTCGACAATCTGAACTCGCCAAATTGGCGAGCAGCTTCTAAGTTTATATTTTTTTCAAAAAGGGTTGGCGTTTCAAGTAGGTCAGCATACGCCATAGCCATTCAAATGGTCCGAAGGCAAAGCGCTTAACCCAATAATGACTAATGATCAACTGACCAACAAAAATCCCAATTGTCAGCAAAATCCCTAGAAACGGGTGAACCTTTCCATATAAACCAAGGCCATAATTGTAAAAAATGAAGGTTCCAATCAAGGACTGCATTAAATAATTAGTAAACGCTGTTTTGCCAACTGCTGAAAAAGGCTGTAATAGCTTTCTTATGCGGGTTTGATGATATAAAAACGTTATTGTTGCAATATAGAAAAGCATCATAAATGGTGCACCTAATAATAGATATATTTCTTGATTCTTTATACCAAAGGCGATATTTGCAGGTAAACCAACAATAAGCCCCAATAGCCAAATGACCTTTAGCACTCCCTGCTTTTCTGTCGGCCGATGTAAAATCCTTGCTTTTGCAAAAGCTGCTCCCACTAAAAACATGCAAAAATACGGAAGCGACGAATAGAAATACAGCAACGGATTAAGTGATAGCATTCCATTCATAGACATATAAGTCATTCGATCATGCAATCGCTGCTCAGCAATCTCAATAAATGTCCCATTTCCATACACCTGTAGTGCTTGTTTTGCCTCCGCTTCCATTTCAACTTGTAATGACTGTTGCCATTCAGCCATCTCTGGTTGAGAACCCATACTAAAGCTCGATAACACGAAAGGCACAGAAAAAAGCATGTAGAAGATAATCGCCCAGATGACTAATGTCCTTGCTTTCGCTTTTCTAAAAAGAAGGAGAATAAAGCCTAGTAAAGCATAATCCATTAAGATGTCTCCATCCCAAATAAGAAAGGCATGAATCACTCCGAATAATAGCAATGCCAGCAATCTCCGAATATAAATAGGGACAAATTTTCTCCCTTTTTCATTCGCACGCTCCATCATCACTACCATGCCAAAGCCAAATAAAAAAGAAAACAACAAAATAAATTTCATTTGGACAAAAATGTCTAGTAAAACACGAACAGCGCGATCAGCATCACTCCACTGATTCGTAAAAAAATTCTCTTTGCCAATCATCGATAAATACAGATCAGGGTAACTAAAATGAGCTATATTCACGAGCAAAATTCCTAATATCGCTATTCCCCTTAACACATCCACAATTTGAATACGCTCATTCCCTGATACTGGCTGTAAAGTATTCAATCTCATCACTCTCCTAAACTTGCATTACTGTCCACTATCTTAATGAAATTGAACACTTCCAGAAAGCGAATCAGATTACAAGAATAGGAAATAACCTTACAATCCTGTCATATTACTTTAGTGCGTTAATGAACATTCACTTCTATTTCAGTATGTTCGTGAAGTCCTTCGTCGTTCGTAACATGGACTCTAATTGTATATTTTCCACTAGATGGAAATTGGTGTTCTATTTTATATTCACCATTTACCGCTTCCTCCATATTTGCCCATACCGGATTAGAAGCTTCTTGGAAAATTTCTAGTCTAACATTTGCTTTCAGTAGAGGTTGTTGCCCTTTTTCAATCTGAACGACTAATGAAGTTGGTTCATTTGTATTCATATGCTCCGGTGTATTCAAATGAATCGAAACATCGCTGTCATGATGATGACTATGTTCATCACTACCTTCAGCATGTTCATTTTGAGAAGCGCTATCTTCGCCACTGCCATCTGTATGCTCTTGATAAGCTTCTACATCTCCAATTTGGATCGTTTTCTCAGGCATTGTATGCATATTCCTTGCAGTTACATGGGATTGTACATGATAGATTCCATTGTCGTTGAATGTATAATTTGAAATATACTTGCCATTTTCAGAAAGATTCGCATCTACCATTTCGCTTTCTTCCTTTTGCCCATCTTTCCAAATTTCAAATTTCACCTCATTGGCATCTTCGACAACATCTCCCCCTTGTGTCACCGCAACAGCTAAAACAACGTCAGAACCAACTTCCGCCTTTTCAGGAACTTCCAGCTTTGCTTCAATCATGATTGGAATTTCATCTTGATTATTACGATTATTTTTCTCGGTTGTATCGCCACATCCAGCTAATAATATCGAGCTCACGAATATTGCTATCATCCACTTTTTCAAAACAATTCCCTCTTTCCATAGTGTATAACGTAAATATACGAATTAAATGTGATAGAAGAATGAAATTTCAGCTTTTACCACTTATAGAAGTGGGAGACTTCTGTTGAATAAGGTGAAAACAATGTAATGAATTATTCTAATTTAAGGCAATTTAACTACTAATTTGTGAATATTTTGTGACAAAAGCTAATAAGAATAAACAAAACTTAATGAAACTTAACAAAAGTCACAGTTCGACAAAGTTTTATTGTGTATTTTTATAGAGGGTCAGAAAGAAGGTGAATACCATGTACGAAAAAACGTATACGCCTGATGAAGTAGCGAAAATGTTTAAAATTTCCAAACACACTGTATACGAGCTCATTAAACGTGGAGAGCTTCATGCTTTTAAAATTGGCAATAAAATGCGAATTGAAGAAAAGGAAATTCGTAGATTTAAAGAACGTGATCGAGAATCATCTCCATCAGATCTATCTTTTCATGATGGGCAGCTTCAGCTAGCAGGTAGCCATGATTTTCTAGTTGAACAATTAATTAAATATATTTCCATTCAAAGATGTGGAATTATGATCCAACCTACTTACATAGGGAGCCTCGAAGGTTTAATGATGCTATATAGAGGAAATTGTGACATTGCAGCTATGCATTTACTTGACCCAACATCAAAAGAGTATAACCTTCCATTTATTAAACAGTTGTTTGTTCACGAAAAAATAACCGTCCTGAGGTTAGCTGCAAGGGAACAAGGGTTGATTACTGCACCAGGAAACCCAAAAGATATTAACAATCTTCATGATCTCACACGAAAAGATGTGAGGTTTATTAACCGCCAAAAAGGTGCGGGAACTCGATTTCTTTTTGACTCACTTCTAGGGGATCATAATATTGATCCGACTAGTATTTCAGGTTATGACATTGAAGAGTGGAATCATCTCGCAACTGCCTCATATATAAGTGGAGGGATTGCAGATGCCACTTTTGGAATCCGGTCTGCAGCAAGTAAACTCGGTCTAAACTTTATTCCCTTTGCTAGTGAAAAATTTGACCTTGTTTTCAGATGGACAACAAAAAACGAAATGGCTCTCCAACATTTAATCGATATTATTCAATTAACAGCATTTAAAGATAGTGTCATTAATATGGTAGGTTATGATGCAAGTGAGCTCGGATGTATTATGTACGAAACAATGACAAGGAGGAATTAAGAAATGAATTTAAAGAAATTTTTATCAACTAGCTTTCTAGCGCTTTTACTAATTATTATGTCAGCATGTTCAAACTCAACTGACAACTCTAAAGACAAGGAAGAAGTAAAGAAAGAAGAACCGAAAACAGAAGAAGTAGCAAAAACAGATTTAATCTTATCAACAACAACAAGTACACAAGATAGTGGCTTGCTTGATGTGTTAATCCCAATGTTTGAGGAAGCAAATCCTTACAATGTAAAAACAATTGCTGTTGGAACTGGACAAGCATTAGAAATGGGAACAAAAGGTGAGGCAGATGTACTTCTAGTTCACGCTCCAGCTGCAGAGCAAGAAATCGTTGATAGTGGCGATGCAATAAACCGTCAACGTGTTATGTACAATGACTTTATTATCGTAGGACCAGCTGCAGACCCTGCAGGCATTAAAGGATTAGAAGTAAAAGAAGCATTCAAGAAAATGTTCGACGAAGGTGCGATTTTCGTATCACGTGGTGATGATTCTGGTACACATAAGAAAGAATTAGGCATCTGGAAAACAATCGATGTCACTCCAACTGATAATGCAAACTATGTTGAAACTGGACAAGGTATGGGAAATACATTACAAGTTGCTGCTGAAAAGCAAGGCTATGTATTAACAGACCGTGCAACTTATTTAGCTCAAAAGAAAAACTATCCTGACTTTGATATTATCGTTGAAGGTGACGAAGATCTACTAAATATTTATCACGTTATGCAAGTAAACCCTGAAAAGCATGATAAAGTAAATGCTGAAGGTGCAGAGGCTTTCGTTAACTTCATGGTTTCTGATGAAATCCAAAAAGTAATTGAAGAATTCGGCCAAGATGAATACGGCGAACCACTATTCTTCCCTTATACTGAATAGAAAAGCAGAGGCGACTTGCCTAGGGGCGACAAGCATAAGACGAGACAGCGTGAAGGTTGTTCTTTAACCTTCATGATGGATTGGCTTATGACCTCGAGCCCCTAGTCGCCGAAGCTAGACATAATAGAAAAGCAGAGGCGGTGCGAGCAAATCGCTCCGCCCCTTTCCTATTAAATAGTCGGATTATCTGCCATTTCGATACATGGCTAGAAGAATACACATTGTTTCCACTAAATGAGAATAACGATGAATAGAAAGATGGAATATGCATGGATCTTTTAATAGAAGGAATGAAAAAAGCAATCGACATGCTGCTATCAGGCAATCCCGAAATATTTGAGATTACCTGGCTCACTTTGAGAGTTTCAATGACAGCTATTCTGATTAGCACTTGCATTGGAATTCCGCTAGGCATCTTGATAGGATTAAACTCATTTCGCGGCAGGCGTTTACTGCTCGTATTTATTAATATTGGAATGGGACTTCCTCCTGTTGTAGCTGGGCTCTGGATTACGATGTTGCTTTGGCGTTCAGGTCCACTAGGATCACTTTCCCTTTTATATAGTCCCACTGCTATCGTTATGGCACAAGTACTTGTCTCTCTTCCAATTGTTATCGGTTTAACATCCAGTGCATTTCAACAAATTGATGATAAAATGCTCATGCAAATTAAGTCTTTAGGGGCAACAAGATTGCAAACGATTTCCCTGCTAATCAAGGAAACTCGCATTGCTATTCTTGCGGCAATCATAGCAGGCTTTGGACGTGTTATCGCAGAAGTTGGCGCCGCGATGATGGTTGGTGGGAATATTCGTGGAGAAACAAGGATCTTAACAACCTCCATTGTAATGGAAGTATCGAAGGGCAATTTTGATGTTGCATTAGCTCTTTCCTTCATCTTAATGACTGTAGCCTTTATCATTACCTTCCTTTTAACCATATTACAACAAAGGAATCGATTGCAATGAAGCCGATAATCCATTTAGAAAACATCCAATTCAATAGCAAAGATCGTTCTATCCTCTCCGTTTCAGACCTATCCATTTCTGAAGGTGAAATTCTAGGCATCATGGGACCGAATGGAGCTGGAAAAAGTACGCTCGTTAAAATACTCTCTTGTTTACAGCCTCCTTCAACTGGAAGGTTCTACTATAAAGATAGAGAACTCCAAAGGGAAAAAGTGGCACTTGAGCAAAGAAGAAAATGGGCGATTGTGCTTCAGCAAACACTTATATTCGATACAACTGTTTTTCAAAATGTTGCTGTTGGTTTAAAAATCCGAAAAAAACCAAAAGCTTTTATTAAGGAGAAAGTTGAATTCTGGCTGGAAAAATTCGGAATTGCTCATCTCGCAAAGAAAAATGCCCATCAATTATCAGGTGGGGAAGCTCAAAGAGTTAGTCTAGCACGCGCTTTAATTCTAGAACCTGAAGTACTCTACCTAGATGAACCTTTTTCTGCATTGGATTATCCAACAAAGGTCAAGCTTCTTAAGGATTTCAGCTTAATTCTGAAAGAAACAAACACAACTACCGTTTTCATTAGTCATGATATTGCGGAAATAAAGTTTTTAGCTGATCGGCTTGCGATCATCATTAATGGGGAAATAAAACAAATTGGAAAAACAACAGATGTCATCTCACATCCTAATGAAGCATCGAAGAATTTTTTAAATGAATTGACATTAGACATCGAATAATCGTCAATGTTTAAAATATTATCAACTGGGTATACTAATTTTAAGTGTTAATCCCCCTTTTTTTATTGCTTCCAATTTGGAGGCTTTTTTTCTGTGAAAAGGGTGGGAACTTATTTTTGATCCAGAAAGGGCAAAGCTGCGTAGGGTTTTAAAAAGCTGACATACTCGTCTAATTTACCTCTTTATTCTCTGTTTTATAGCTTATCAATAAAAGCTGCGATTAAATCGTATACTTCTTTTTAGCGAATGCCCCTTTACTAACGAGAAATATTGAGCTTTATTTTTTTAAAAAGTACTAATTGCTCCTCATATATTAAATTTATTAATTCAACAAAATTTACTTTATAAGCCTCATCTCCCTATAAAAAAATTATATTTTCCCCTAGAAACTTTGATACTATTTAAACTAAGTCTAGAGACTGATAGAAATTAATCCTTCCGAGCAATGTATTTCTGTGAATAATTAGTTAAAATATGGTTAACGATTGACAACTTTAGAAAGTGAGGAGCGCAATGAAAAGAATCTTTATCATCTTTTTTATTTTTATTGGAATCTATCTATTATTTAACGCAAATATTTGGGAAATGTTTAAATTCGGCGGAAAAACGGACGAAATCTCAATAAACGGAATTCAGCTAATCGATATCGATATTTCTGGAGCACATGCAACGATTATTCCAGAAAAGGGAAACACAGTTCGGGCTGAAGTTTCTAATGATGGAAAAGTCAACATTGCGAAGAGCGGCAAATCCGTAAAAGTAACATATGAACCGAGCGGACTTAAATTATTTCAATTTGGTAATGGTCCTAAAGTAAAAATATATATCCCACAAGACTATAATAAAGACATGGATATAGCTACTGGCTCTGGGTTAATTAGTTTCGTTGGTCCATCCAAAACAATGACACTCAAAAATCTTAATGTTGAATTAGGTTCTGGGAAAATCGATTTAGAAAACCTACAACTAAAGGATTTTTCCTTTAATGGTAGTTCTGGAATCATCAATATTGACAAATTAATAACGAAAAGAGGAGTAATCTCGATTAATTCAGGAGTCGTAAACGTCAATCATTATCAAGGTCAGCTTAATGCTAAAGTAACATCTGGTCTGTTTCATATCCAAATGGATAAATTAAGCGATGATATTCTCGTGAAAGTAGGTTCAGGACAATTAAAACTTGATCTTCCGGACGATGCTGATTTCAAATTAAAGAGCAATATAGGCAGCGGCCTATTGAAATGTGATTATCCACTAAATAACCGCGTACAGGAAAAGAAGGAAATTTCCGGCACCCACGGTACAGGCGAACATGATTTAAAGATATCCGTATCGAGCGGACTGGTGTCGATCTATTAAGCTAGCAAGAAAAACTAGAGCTCAAGATTAAGAAGTGGAACTTCAAGAACAAAAGCCGAAAAACGAGATTAAAGAACAACTCTCGAGATCAAATGAGGAAACTTTTCCGAAGAAAATACTCCCAGTGCTATCATTAGAGCATCTTTTCTCGAGTTCCACTTTCTTTGACTTGATTTGCCCCGTTGCATGTCAACTTTACTGATTTTTCGTATTCTTTGACTCGATTCGACCCGTTGCACGTCAACTTTACTGATTTTTCGTATTCTTTGACTCGATTCGACCCGTTGCGTGTCAACTTTACTGATTTTTCGTATTCTTTGACTTGATTTGCCCCGTTGCGTGTCAACTTTACTGATTTCCACAAAAATGTTACCCCTTTCTTCCTCTTAGCGACAGCTTTTTTTGGAACTCCGTGAAAATGTTGCTCTATCCCGCCTTTAGTAGCAACCTTTCAAGGGAAACTGTACGTAAAAAAAGAGCTATCCAAAGTGTAAGCATCATACACTTCACGGATAGCTCCTTGATATTTCTCGCAGATGAATGACTAGGCCACCGAAGAACGCCGCATCCTATATAACAGCCGTCCCATTAATCTTGAATTTCACATACTTCTTAGAAAAACACAATTCTCTAGTCTTGCTGACTCAGCTTTGATTAAAGGAATGCGTGTACTTGAGCAATGGATGGAAAATTTCCCAATCCCGAAGATTCAACTTTATACTGCTGCTTGATTGGTAAATTGGCTATTATACAGATCAGCATAGAAGCCATTCGCCTCTAAAAGTTCCGCATGGGTACCTTGTTCGATTACTTTCCCTTGATTCATGACTAAGATTAAATCGGCATCTCTAATGGTGGAAAGTCGGTGTGCGATAACAAAGCTTGTTCTTCCTTCCATCAGGCGATTCATCGCTTGTTGAATAAGCACTTCTGTCCGTGTATCGACGCTTGAAGTTGCTTCATCCAAGATCATAATCGGTGAATCTGCTAACACAGCTCTAGCAATTGTTAAAAGCTGCTTTTGTCCTTGAGAAATATTGGAAGCTTCTTCATTCAAAATCGTTTCATAGCCATCAGGCAATGTGCGAATAAAGTAATCTGCCCGTGCTGTTTTCGCTGCGGCAATAATTTCTTCATCAGTCGCTCCTTCTTTTCCATACGCTAAGTTATCCTTAATCGTTCCATTAAATAACCATGTATCCTGGAGCACCATACCAAATGTATGTCGAAGATCCTCTCTTGTCATCTCGCGAGTATCGATTCCATCGATCGTAATCTTACCAGCATTCGTTTCATAAAACCTCATCAATAGATTGATTAACGTTGTCTTCCCAGCACCAGTTGGTCCGACAATCGCCACTGTTTGCCCTGGCCATACATGAATGTTCATATCTTCAATGAGCAGCTCATTGCCATAGCCAAAATCGACATGTTCGAAAGTAACAGCACCTTTTGCTCGCTCAAGACTGACTTTCTTCACTTCTTGGATTTCTTCCTCTTCATCTAACAGTTCAAAAACACGCTCAGCTGCTGCCACTGTTGCTTGAATGATATTGGCAATATTGGCTGTTTGCGAAATTGGCTGTGAAAATTGCCGTGAATACGTAATAAATGCTTGGATATACCCAATCGAAATCGTCCGATTTGTTACTAAAATTCCCCCGACAATACAGATTAACACATAGCTTAAATTTCCAATAAACGCCATCATCGGCATAATAATTCCGGAAATAAATTGTGCTTTGCGCCCAGCCTCATATAGCTGTTCATTGACCTCATCGAATTCAGCAATCGCCTTTTTTTCATGACCGAATGCCTTAACAACCTGATGTCCTGTATACATTTCTTCAATATGCCCATTTAATTGACCGAGTGTTCGCTGTTGATTGCCAAAATGCTTCTGTGATTTTTTCAAAAAAGGTTTAATGACAAAAATCGACAGTGGCAAGCTAATAATTGAAATTAATGTTAATAATGGACTAATCGAAAGCATCATAATGATGATCCCAACAATCGTCACAATTGAAGTAATGAATTGCGTCACACTTTGTTGCAGTGTACTTCCAATCGTATCAATATCATTCGTTACCCGACTTAAGATCTCTCCATTTGGACGTCCATCATAATACTTAAGCGGTAGTTTTTCAAGTTTCTTATTTACATCTTCTCGTAGAGCATATACGGTCTTCTGTGCGACACTTGCCATAATATATTGTTGAAGATAGCTAAAGAGGCTGCTGATGATATACAACCCGGCTAATAAAAGCAGTAGCCTCCCAATTGCTCCAAAGTCGATCGCAGCGCCGGGAACACCCGTCATTTTTCCATATGCCCCTTCGAAAAGTTCAGTGAGGGCATCTCCCATAATTCTTGGTCCAACAACCATAAAAACGGTACTTAAAATAGCTGCCATAAACACAGCACTTAATTGCTTCATTCTTGGTCGTAAATAATAAAGCAATCTTCGTAAAGTACCTTTAAAATCCTTCGCCTTTTGTCCAGCCACCATCATATTCCCAAACCCGATTGGCCCTCTTCCTTGACCTTGAGGTCTCGCCTTCTGCTGCTTACTCATGCAATTTCCTCCTCTGAAAGCTGAGATTCGACGATCTCTCGATACACTTCATTTCCTTCAAGCAGCTCCTTATGTGTACCCATTCCAGCGATGACTCCCTTATCTAAAACGATAATGCGATCAGCGTGTAAGACTGTACTAACTCGCTGGGCAACGATGATAACAGTTGACTCCATCGTTTCATCCTTCAAAGCTGCACGTAATTTTGCATCTGTTTTGTAATCAAGGGCTGAAAAGCTATCGTCAAAAATATAAATATCCGGCTTTCGAACGAGGGCACGTGCAATCGAAAGTCGCTGTTTTTGACCACCTGAAACATTTGTTCCACCTTGAGAAATAGTTGTTTCATAGTGATTTTCCATTTTTTCGATAAAATCAGCTGCTTGGGCAATTTCTGCCGCATGTTCAATCTCTTCCTGTGTCGCATTTTCTTTTCCAAAACGAATATTCTCAGTAATTGTTCCTGAGAAAAGCATCGCCTTCTGCGGTACATAGCCAATTCTTGAACGAACTTCCTCCTGTGATACCTCTCTTAGATCAACACCGTTTATTCGAATGACACCTTTCGAAACATCGTAAAAACGTGGGATTAAATTAACAAGCGTTGATTTTCCTGCCCCCGTACCACCAATGATCGCAGTGACTTCACCCGCTTTTGCCTTAAAGGTAATATCAGATAAAACCGGCTCTTCAGCACCAGGATAATTAAAGGTAACATGCTCAAACTCAAGTGTTCCTCTTTCCTTATCAGCCTTTGCATTCCCTTGATCAAGAAATGTCGGCTCAAGTTCAAGCACTTCATTTATCCGATTGGCGGAAACAGCGGCACGTGGAATCATGACAAACATCATTGATGCCATCACGAGAGCAAACATAATTTGCATCACATATTGAATAAATGCCATTAAATCACCAATCTGCATTCCACCATGATCAATGCGAATGCTTCCGAACCAAATGACAGCGACTACTGTTAAATTCATCATTAACATCATAAGTGGCATCATAAAAGCCATAATCTTATTCACCTTAATCGAAACATCTGTTAAATCTTTATTCGCCTTTTGGAGCCGTCCCTGTTCAAGCTTCTCCCGATTAAAAGCACGAATAACGCGAATTCCGGTTAAATTTTCACGTAGGACTAAGTTTAAATAGTCTAATCTTTTTTGAACCTTTTTAAAAAGGGGAATTCCTTTATTCATAATGAAAAGTACGGTTCCGATTAAAACGGGTGTCGTCGCTAACACGACTAGCGATAGTTTCGCATCCTTTGATACCGCCATAATCACTCCACCAATAAACATAATCGGTGCACTGGCAACCATCCGAAGTAACATAATCACGACTTGTTGAATTTGCGTAATATCATTTGTCGTTCTTGTAATGAGTGAAGCTGTGCCAATCTTATCAAAATCTTGAAGGGAAAAGCCTTCTACATGTGTAAACACCTTCCGACGAAGATCCCTTCCTAGACCTGTTGCCGCTTTTGAAGAAAAATAGCTTGCTGCAATCGACGCCCCCATTCCGAATGCAGAAACGAGTAGCATGAGGCTGCCAATTTTCCAAATATATGGCTTATCCCCTGCAACAACTCCCTTATTAATAATGTCAGCCATGAGCGTTGGTAAATAAAGATCCGCCATTGACTGTAAAAAAATAAGCCCTAAAACTACTAGTACAATCCATTTATATACGGAGAGATTCTTCAATATTTTTATCATTTCAGACACTCGCCTCCTTTTTCTGATTCCTCTTCAAGCTCACCGAGAAGTGTGACAATTTGACTAAGGGTTGCAAGCGCCTCCTGAAATTTCTTCTCATCAACCCTTTCAATTGCTGTCTCAAGAGCATGATGAATACCACCATGCTGTACACGAATTGTTTCATAGAGAAGCTTTCCTTTTTCACTGAGAATTAATTGCATTTTTCGGCGATTCTCCTCTACTGGGTGACGCATAAGAAATCCTGCCTGCACAAGGCCATCCACTGCTTGACTTAACGTACTTTTAGGAAACTTTATTAAATGACCTAGCTGCTTTTGGGTAATTTCTTTTTTCGGTGCTACCATCATCAAAACCGCATATTGCGGAACGGAAAGTTCATGTTCCATCGCTGTTTTCTGTACAAAATATCTCATGCTCCGATTGATTCGCCACAGCGTTCGAAAGAGCTCTGACGAACGTGAAAACGATTGTTGATCGTGACACATATTTTCAACTCCATTCGTTTTAGATGATAAGAAAAGCGCAAGTGCCTTCGGAACAATCAAAAAACAGATTGTTCTGCGATAACTTCAAAATTTATAAAAATCCAACTGTTCATTTATGAACAGTTCTAAAATGATGAATTAAACTTTACTCCTGTTCATAAATCTAGTCAAGAAAAAAGCTACCCAATTTATGGATAGCTCGCATAAAATACTATATTCAGACTAATTTTGATTTCTTTTAAATGGCCACCAGTTACCTTCACCGAAGTTTTTTACCATAACTGGGATGAACAACGGCAGGATGACAACGGAGTAAAGCAGCAGCCCGCCAATCACAATCGAAGCAATTTGCAATAATGAAAGCATTCCTGATGGCATCATTGCAGCAAATGTTCCACCTAAAATAAGCGCTGCGGAAATGATAACTGTTCCCATTTTCTTCATCGAAATCAGCATTGCCTCTGATACTGAACGATCTTTGTATTCATTAAAGCGATCCATTAAGAAAATGCTATAATCAACACCTAAAGCGACAAGAATAACAAATCCGAAAAACGGAACTGCCCAGTTCAGCCCACTATAGCCAAAAATATGAACAAATATTACTTCATTTATCGCCATCGAAGTAAAGTAAGTCAAAATCAATGAACCGATCACATAAGTTGACATAATAAGCGAACGGAAAAGAAATACGAGAATGATCGAAATTCCGACTAACATTAAAATAACGGTTCGCGAATAATCCTGCTCTGACATCGTGCTTAAGTCAGCATTCATACTTGACACACCACCGACAGCAACAACGGCATTCTCAAGTTTCGTATCTTTCGTTGCTCTTTTGATAGCTGCCTTCATATGCTCAACTTGAGCAATTGCCTCATTTGAATATGGATTTTCTTGAAAAATAACATCCATTTTCATTATTTTGCGATCTTTAGACATGTATACATCTAATACACGGGCGAAATCTTCACTTTCCAGCACTTCCTTAGGCAAATAGAAGCCATCGCTATTTTCTGAGTTTGCTAGATCTTCTAAGTAATCCCTTGCTGAACCAAGTCCATTTGATACTTGGTTTAATCCATCCGCACTTTGCACTAATCCCTCTGTTAGTTCGTTTAATTGACTGCCTAAATCACCAAAGCCAGCAAGTAGCTGCTTTTGTCCTTCATTCACATCGCCTAAGCCATTCGTTAGCTTCGGAACATTGCTGACAATTTTCCCTTGGCCGTCAGCTAAGTGATTAAAGCCCGCCTGCTGAGCTTCGATTCCTTGAATCAATTGCCCCAAGCCGTCCGCGATGCTATGCTGACCAGTTATCGCTTGCTCCAAGCCATTGTTTGCTCCTGCCATCCCTTTATTCATTTGGACTAAGCCTGCATTTAATTCAGTCAGATTTGCTGATAATTCATCTAGCTGCTGCTGTAAACCAATTATGGTTTGTTTCATTTTTTGATAATTTTCGTCGTCAGCTAGGTCTAGATATTTATTTTCTAAATAGCTATACAATGCACCATTCGTCCCGGCAATTCCATCAGACAATGCCGTTAACCCTTGACCGACTTTCTCATAATGCGTTGTTAATTGCTGTAAATTCCCCTGTACTTCTTTATAACCACCCAGCAGCTGCTCATAAGCTGTGAGTAGCTGCTCTGCTCCCGTTTTTGCTTCCTTCAAGCCTGTTTTTATTTCATCCGATCCCGCTGAGCCTTGACGAATACCATTTTCGATTTTGACAAGATTTGTTTGGATCTCTGTTAAACCTGATTGAATGACTGATGTCCCAGAAATCAAGTCATTGATCCCCGCTGTCGCCTCATTTAATTGCGGCTCCGACTTAGCTAATTCACTGCTTGCTTCATTCAAGCCCTCACTAATTTTATCAATTCCTTCTTTTCCTTCTCCGAGCCCTTCATCTAAACTTTCTGCTTGCTTTGCAATGAGAAAATCCTCAATTGGTTCTCCTGTTGGTCTTGTCACAGAGCGAACGGTCGCAACATGATCAACTTTTTCAACTTCTTTGCTCATTTTTTCGATTAAGCTAATGTATTCGAGCGAGTCCATCTTCTCATCATTTTTCAACACAATTTCGGTTGGCATTGATTCACCAGGCCCAAAGCTATCAGAAATAGCATTGAAGGCTTTAATCGAAGCAACCTCTCCACTAATTTCCTCTAACGAGTTATAAGATAATTTTCCATCATAGTTTAATAGAAACGGCACACAAACCACAGCAACAATGAGTAATGCTAGAAAAGGACGTGTTAATGAAAACCTACCAACGATTCCCCATATTTTGCTTTCACTATGTTCCCCACTTTTCTTCGATGGCCAGAATATATTTTTGCCTAAGATTGCCATAAAGAAGGGAACGATCGTAAACAGTGCAATCAACAGGATTGCCACACCGATCGCTACCGCTGCTGCTGACTGATAGAGAAGAAATTGTGATAGACCAATGGCCGAAAAGCCAATCATAACCGCAACACCGCTAAAAAAGACCGTTCTCCCTGCCTGACGGTAAGTCTGAACAATAGCCTCTGTTACACTTTCTTGCGCAGATAACTCTTCTTTAAAGCGGCTAAGTAGCAAAATACAATAATCTGTGCCAATCCCAAACAGTACCGCCACAAGGAAAATTTGTGTATAGGTTGACAATGGGAAATCATATAAATCGACAAGAAAAGCTACAATCGATTGTGACGCAAGATAGGTAAATCCTACTGTTAACAACGGAATAATTGGCGCGATAAAGGAGCGGAAAACAAGCAATAGCACAATCAGAATAAAGACAACCGTGATTCCTTCTGTCTTCTTTAAACCTTCCTCAGAGCTTTTGATTAAGTCTTCATTAATCATCCAATTACTCGTATAATAGTGTTCAACTTTAACACCAGCTAATGTTTTGTAGAGCGCATCCATAACTTCCTTCGGTTCGCGATTATGCCAGTTTAATGTTAGTGAAGCTAAAATCGCCTTACCATCCTTTGAAACGAGTTGATCCTTTAAATCGACTTCATTAAAGTGCGTAAGAATTTCAGCTATCCCAAGCTCAGCTTCTTTCGCTTCCAGTGCGCGAATTCCTCTTTCGACATCGCTTATTTCTTCTTCGGATAATTTCTTATCACTGCGAAAAACGAGGGCAACCGTTGATTCATCACCCCCACCATCCTGCCTGCTAACTTCATTGAGCAACTCGTTAGCAAGTGTAGAAGAATAGCCATCTGGAACCGTTAATTGTCCTTTTTCCCTGACAAGCTGTGCCATGCTTGGTGCAGAAAATAGCAGGCCCACAATGATAGCAATCCAAGCAACAATAACAAGCCATTTATTTTTTATGATAAATCGCATGTTTTATCCCTCCTCATTGTCTTTACTTTTCGTCATGATTTGATTTAATTTCTCGTATGTGTGCATGAACTGACTAATTTCTTCTTGAGAAAATTGCTTAATAAATGATTCAACAAGCTTATAAATCCGTTTTTCCGCTTGCTCATAAAATTCATTTCCTTTATCTGTTAACGTTAAATAGACAACTCTGCGATCCTTTTCATCTCGAGTTCTTTTAATAAAGCCCTTCTCCCACATGCGATTAATTATTGCCGTAGTCGCACTTTTTTTGACATCGAAGTGTTCGGCTAATTCTGTTGAGGTGCAGGAGCCTGCCTTATTTATATACCTCAATATGTACTGCTGATCATTTGTAAGTTCATCACTGATCTGCTCTCTTATTAGCAGCTGACCTTTTCTTTGGATTGAAAAATTAAGATCGATATACTTATCGATCAGATCTTGAATATTATCAAACATATTATATGAACCTCTTTTCAAATAATTCTACTCATTAATTGTTCAATATATTAACTATTAACGAATTTAACTTTAATACACGTTAATTTTCTTGTCAAACAGTTATTTTTCAAAAAACTTTGTATTTTTGTTTAACATCATTTTCTATAGCGAACAAAATATACGAGCATAACAATTCAGTTAATGGTAAAATTAAGTGAATCTTCAATTAGTTATATGAAAGAGCGTTTGCTAGATTGTGAGGACAAGATATGAATAATCTCATTAGATCCAATACAAGGAAGAAAGGGATTGCCCTTGTTCTAACAGCGGCAATCCTTTGGGGCGTTTCAGGGACCGTAGCTCAGTTTCTATTTCAACAGCAGCACTTTACACCCGAATGGCTTGTTGTTACAAGACTTCTTACCTCTGGCATTCTCTTGCTTTTTCTTGCCTATTATCAAGATCGCCAAAAGGTATGGGGCGTATGGAAAAATAAACAAGATCGCATTCATATTGTTATTTTCGGAATTGTTGGCATGCTTGCCGTACAATATACATTTTTCGCAGCCATACAGCACGGAAATGCTGCGACTGCAACAATCCTTCAGTATTTAGCACCTGTTCTAATCATGTGCTATTCTGCATTACGCTTGAAACGGAGACCGACGATTTTGGAAGGGGCAGCATTACTATTAGCGGTTTCGGGAACATTTCTCCTTGTTACAAGAGGAAGCATTAGTACACTTACCATCTCTGGCTGGGCTGTTTTCTGGGGACTTTCCTCTGCCGTTGCACTCGCTTTTTATACATTGCATCCGTTAAAACTGCTTTCTCGTTGGGGCTCGACAATCGTCGTCGGCTGGGGAATGTTAATCGGTGGAATCTGCTTCAGCTTTATCCATCCACCTTGGCAAATATCTGGCATATGGACATTTTCATCCTTCTCGGCTATTATCTTTGTCATCGTGTTTGGAACCATCATCGCATTCTATTGCTATTTAGAAAGCCTGAAATATATTAGCGCTTCAGAAGCAAGTCTTTTAGCCTGTGCTGAGCCACTAACAGCAGCATTTATCGCCATCCTTTGGTTAAATGTTGCTTTCGGTTCAATGGAATGGCTAGGAACGATTTTTATTTTAAGTACGATCGTCATTTTATCCGTTAAAAAGAAAGAAAAAACGGTACAAATAGCTGAAAAGGTTAAGATTAATCATTAAGATAGCTCGCCTTATACTAAGTGAACTTATTTTTTTGAAAAAATGGAAAATCAAATTGCTAGTATATCTAAGGCGTAAGGAAATGAACCTAAATAGATAATCCGTTTGGAGGGGCAGTTGTGAAGAAATTTCTATTAATAATGATTTTACTTTCGATTTTCATTAGCACTATTGGCTGTTCAAGCGGAGCGTATAGTTCTAAGGAAGCGATTAAAAGAGGCGACATTGTTTATCAGGTTAAGGTTGCTAATTTAGAAAGGTTTGAGGAGTTCTTACATAATCTATCTAACAAAAAAGAAGACACTATACGAGTTACAGGCTATACACACGAAGGAGACCCGATTTTCCAAGACTTGCAATTTGATGGAAAGGTTATTCAATATACTTATGATAATTCAAACGATGAATATGCTGGAAATAATAAAGGAATAGAAAAAGATGTTTGTACAGAAATAATTAAGAAGGAAAATGAACAAGACGAAGTTGAATTCTTTGTAAGTGGCTGTTCAAAAGGGAATGACAGATTTCTACTTCGCGTTGAAAAAGATTAAGTGTAATGTAGAAATTCATCTCGTTCATAAAAACTTTTGAGCCCTTGACTTTTCCAATAGGAGAGGTCAAGGGTTTTGTGTAAGATTGGACTGTGTTCATCAGTACGAATTAGCGTGATTGAGGTGTCACCAAATTTAATACATTGATATTCTCCATGATCTCCCTGCCATCCTGCTTCTCCTCCCAATACTTCTACATACCACTTAAACGCTTGAGACATGTCACGAGTGGTAAAAAAACGGTATCAATTCGTTGAAATAGTTTTGTCATTAGAAAAACCCCTTCTCTTATTCTTACTCATTTATATTGAACAGGGCATTCCCTAAATCCTTTCTATTCCTAAGCAGGAGAACTACTTTTTTAAAACATTCAAATAACTTGTTGACATAATTTAATATTTAGAATAAAATATTATTACATTTAGCTAAATAGCTAAATATCTAATAATAAATTAGGTGGTAATTTTTATGACATTGAATTACACATTTAAAGCATTATCTGATCCGACCCGGCGAAAAATCTTAGATCTCCTAAAGGAAAAAGACTTAACCGCTGGAGAAATTGCTGAACATTTTAATATGACCAAGCCTAGCATTTCTCGCCATTTAAATTTATTAAAGCAAGCTGACTTAGTATGGGATGAACGGAAAGGCCAATATATTTACTATTCATTAAATACAACGGTCTTTCAGGATTTACTGAAGTGGGTTTTGCAATTTCAAAATCAAGGAGGAACATGAAATGAGTAAAATGTTTTCAACCATTCTTGTTGCTGTATTTGTCATCTCAAGCTTTTTGATTTATCCAATGCTGCCTGAAAAAATTCCAAACGCATTTGCAAATTATGGAGAGCCCAGCAGCTACGCATCGAAATTCAGTGTCATTATTTCTTTTAGTATAGGTATATTCACTATTTACTTATCGATGCTCAGCGTATCTCGTATCACGCATATTAAATATAAACGGTTTCAAAAGGGAATTAACGGGATATTCTTTATTATCATCTTCTTACTTTCTGTTTTGTATTCAGGGATTATTGCAAATGGATTAAACTATAACTTTAATATGTTACTTCTCGTTCCATTATGTGTAGGGATTGCTTTAATTGTCACAGGTAACGAGATTCAAAGATTTAAGGCTGCTGAACAAAACACTGTACCTTTAATTGCTGCTCATAATGAATTGTGGAATAAAGTTAGACATTTTGTTGCAAGAGCACTTTTCATTGGGGGGATGTTAATCCTTCCATGTATGTTTTTCCCTGAAAAATTGATGCTATTTATATTTCTAATGATTTTAGGATTATTAATTGTCACTCTTCTTCTCGGTTCTTACCAAATTTATAAAAAACATTATATGAATCCGGTTAATTAGCCTTTTTAACATTTAGGAATTCATGATAGGGTCAGTTCCCTTTTGCTTTAGAAAAATAATCAACTGACCCTAAAGCTAATTATCTTTACATGTGTCCTACACAGGCTAACAGAAAATAGACTAGCCATTCAATCAGCAATGAATGGCTGAACAACGAGCTATCATCTTTCTATTTTTCTCTTATAGACGAAGTAATGCATACTCAAAGGCCACCATAACACGGCAAAGATTGGATAAACCGCCCAAATCGTATTTGGTGAGGATACAGCATTTACGATAATAAAAAATAAGATGATGAATAAACTAGCCTGGACAGAAAATGCAAAGTATGTCTTTTTCTTCGCATGATATAAAGAAAGCGGCCACCATAGTACTGCAAAGGCAGGGTAGATTACCCATGGATAGCCTGGAGATAGAACGATATTAAGGATTGAATAATAAAGAATGGTGCTTAAGCTTCCGAGTATAGCAACTCCCATATTACTTGCCCTCTTACCTAATATCATGAGAATGGGCCACCAGAGAACGGGATAAATGGCATAAATAGACCATGGATAGCCTGGTGTTTGTAGGATGTTTTCAACAATAAGATAAATAATAATAATGGTGCTACAAAGAATGGAAAATAGCTTATGCTGCTTTTTCTTTGCACAGTATAAACCAATAGGCCAAAGCAATAACACAAATGCTGGATAGATAAACCAGAGATGCTCTGAACCTGTTATATAATTAACAAGCATAAAAAAAATGATGCTCATTATACTTCCTGCTAATGCAAAGCCAGTATCAAATTTATTCACGACATCATCCCTCCTTATTTTGAACGTTGCCATTTAAAATACATTGTCAGCGGCCACCATAAAATGCCGAATGTCGGGTAGACAAACCAAATATTTCCTGGGGTGTAATAAATATTTATAAAAAGGAATAAGGCAATAATGAGGATGCTCCCCCAAATTGAATACATTAGATTTAATTTAGGATATGTTTTCTTTAATGAGCTTTGTTTGATACCAAGCTCATTTTTCAAATCTTCTATATCGCCAAAATCGACAATGGCTTTGTTAATGGCATCTTCTTCATCCTTGCCAAACTCTACTAAATCTCTTACCTTTTCTTCAAGATTTTCTAATACTTCTTGCTTAATTGCCTTTTTTTCCTCCGTTTCTGGGATATCTTTAAATAACTCATCAACATGATTTTTTAATTTCTTCATTCCATTCCCTCCAAAAATAAATCCATGATTTCTTTAATTTCATTCCACTCGGATATCAATTCTTTTAAATACGCTTTTCCGAGCGTTGTAATTCTGTAATACTTCCTCTTTCCGCCTTGTGACACACTTCCTACATAAGATTCAATCAGTTCTTTCTTCTCTAGTCGCTGAAATACCGCGTATAATGTTGCTTCTTTAATTTGGAATCGATTGTCTGTCCGGGAACTGATTTCTTTCGATATTTCATAGCCATATCTGTCTTCTTCAAGAATCAGTCGCAAAATGATTGAATCCAAATGTCCGCGAATGATATCACTTCTAATCATTTAGACACATCCTTGTACAATTCATTACTCTATCTGTTAGAGTAATAATACTCCGAATTACTCTATCTGTCAAAGTAATTTTTTAATGGAATTAAAAAAAGATGACCCCTATTCAATATAGGAATCATCTTCAAGCGCTGAACTCTTTTTTCTTATGTAGTTTTGTTCAATATTGTGCACCAAGGGTTATGCTCATTTTATCAATACTAAATTTCGCTCGCTTTTCCAATCAAAATTGTTGGAGGCATCATGTTTTTATTTGTTCTTGTTATTTTTAGTGTTTTTCCATGCTTTATATGACAAATATATAATTGGAAAAAGAATAAGTAAAATTACTATCGGTTGTGGTAGTGTCGGCATAGTATTACCCCCTTCTAAAGATGTGAGTACTCATTATAAGAGTTCCTTTTTTTCATAAATCTTGATTGAGGTAGTTATAGAAACGCTTAAAACTACAAGAATAATAGCTGTCATTATTAAATTCCAAAAAGACGACGGCATGGAGGATAAACCGTTCAAATCCAGTGAGATTAGTAGTTTTTTTATTGTTGGCAAAAGAAATGGTGTCGTAACAATTACAATAGAAAAGAAGTACTTAGTTTTTTCGTAGCCTAATTTATATTGAATAGGTGTATATACGCCAAATAGTATTGTTGAAATTAGTAGCACTGTCAATATACTGGTTAAGCTAAGAAACTCAATTTGCGAGAAAATAAGTGCTTCAACACTATATGCTAAAATGCAATATGCAAAAATCAGCAATAAAAACGTATATCTTGCAACTACAATTGTGTGACGAGGGTATGGAGTTGCACATAATAAAGCATCTGCTTTTGGATATTTGATTTCCGTAATTGAAACATATTGATACATCATAAACACGGTAAAAATGGTCGCAATCAAAAATGCACCGAAGCCTAAAAATTCTGGGATACGCCACATAATGAATATTGGAAGAGCGACATTCACAATCATCATTACCAACATGTATTTCTTTATGAGTAAAGTATCTTTTTTCACAAGGCTAATTAACATTTGCTTTTACCTCCCTCAATATATCCCAGCATTATGTCCTCTATACTCGGTCTTTCAACTAAAATATCACTCATACTCTTTTGGACCAAATCTAATTGTTTCGTGAGTCCTGAAAATCCAAAACCGGATTCTTGAATATTTAGAAATAGTTTGCGTGTTTCTTCATTTAGATATTTTTTGTCGCCCTTTACCAATCGGTGATTGTCTATCAATATATCTTTTTCTTCCTCAAATAAGATCTTGCCGTTGTCAATTAATATTAGAATATCGGCGATTTTATCCAAATCAGAAGTAATATGTGTAGAGAAAAAAACACTTTTTCCTCCTTGATTCATATAATCTCCGAGTATTTCCAATAGCTGACTTCTGATCAGTGGGTCAAGTCCACTGGTTGGTTCGTCCATGATTAACAGGTCTGCGTTATGAGATAATGCTAGCGCCAAAGCAAATTTCATACGCATGCCCTTTGATAATGCAGAAATTTTTTGATGTGGATTTAGATTAAAGCGCTCCATATAGGCTTTATAATCCTGTTCGCTCCAAGTTGAATATGCAGGAGCAATAATACTTTTCATTTCAGACATGGATAGCTCGTCATAGAAACAACCATCATCCAAAACAATTCCAATACGATTTTTAAGTTCTTTCTCATTTATTTGCATATCTTTCCCGAAAATTTTTATTTTTCCACTGTCCTTGGAGATAAGGTTAAGTATTGCTCTTAGTGTTGTGGTTTTGCCTGCTCCATTAACGCCAATAAAACCGGTAATACAATCTTGTTGTAGTGAAAAGCTAACATCTGACAAAGTGAAATCTTTATAAGTTTTTTTTAGTCCGGATACGTCTAATATAGTGTTCATTAGTTATCCTCCTCATACAAAATATCCATCATTGAATTCAATTCCTCTTTTGAAATTCCTAGCGTTTTCGCAGTTTGAATAAGCTCTTGCATCTTTTGTTCTACAATGCGCCGTTTGGAATCTCTAAGCAATTCTAAGTTACCAGTTGAGATAAAAGTACCAATCCCTACTTGGCTTGTTATGAATCCTTCCTGCTCCAACTCATCATAAACACGGCGAATTGTCAGCACACTTACTTTTAAGTCTGTAGCAAATGTCCTAATTGATGGGAGCTGATCGCCCTCTGCTACTTCACCTTTAATAACAGCATCCTTTATTTGATCTTTTATTTGTTGATATAACGGCTTATCAGACACATTTGAAATTAATATTTTCATTGTATTAATCTCCTCTTATAATCAGTGTGTATGTTCACAATACACACCATACACTTAATGCACTATAGTGTCAAGAAAAAGTACTGTTGATTTTTCGATAGCACTTATTAAGTTATATTAATAGTTTTTACTTCGCCTTATACGTCCTCCTGGCAGAGACTAATGAGCATCGCTTTACATCCCTATGAAGCATTGGGGCAGGACTTTTGGTTGTAATGATTTATTTCATTCAAGATGCTTTCCGGACAGAAGCATTAAAAGGAATATTGCAATTATGGACTGTTATTCTAGAGATTGATTGATTGATTGTCATTTCAAATTTTATATGGCCAACAAAAAGCAAAAGTGAAGGAAATAAATTAAAAATAGGGACAGACTTGTATAATTTAGTCTGTCCCTTCATTATCTATCCCGCATTAACGGACTGTAAGACCCCCACTTCAAGAAGAAAAGGGGACCCCAAAATTCTAAGTGGGGGATTTAACAGTCCGTAAATGCCCGATTAGTTCAACTAACAATCAGTGAGGGATGGAGGCCGACTAAGAACGTCAAGTCCTTTGGCAACGTCGGCACTTGCACATCCTGTTCTTCGGAAAACCCCCACTGATTGAGTTTCACTTTATTCTTTTGCTAACATTTCCGTTCCTTTGTTAGGAACTTTCACATTGTATATTGGCAAGATAGCAAGAAGGCCAAACACAAAGAGAATCGCTGCTAGTTCAAACATGAATACAATAGAAAAAGCCTCTTTTAGAATACCAGCAATGCTCATTGTTAATACCATCGACCCTGTAAAAAGTGGACTTAATGTCCCATTCACTCTTCCGATAAATTCCGCCTGTGTGTTTTGGAGAATGAGCGTATTGATCCCTATTTGAATACATGGGAAGAATAATCCGTTAAAAAATTCCGCTCCTAATGTAAGCGATAAATTAGTGGAAAACCCGACGACACTCATACCGATCGCATTGGCTAGCATCCCTATTACAAGTAATCTCTGCGGTAGAATCGATTTTGAAAAAATAACAGAAACCGCACCGCCTATGATCATTCCTATTCCGTTCACCATTAAAAGCCATTGTAAATTTTCCTTCGCTAATTCTAACCGTTCTGTGACAAGAAAAATAGATAGCGGCTGAATGCAGCCCATCGCAAGGCCCGCTGCCATAAAACAAAGACCAAGAAGCTTCAATTCTCTTTTCGAAATAACATAACGAATTCCACTTTTCATTTCCTCAAGCAAAGTTGAGTCTTTCTTCTCTTTTTCCATCGAATGATCCGCTGGAATAAAGGCAAGCATCACTGCCGAAAGCAGGAAGGCAACCCCTGTTACCGCAATCGATACAGCGATTCCAAATTGTTGGAATACGAATGTTCCAAGCACTGGTCCAAAAACCATAAAAACAGCGAAAATCGTTTGATAAATTGACATCGCCTGTTGAATCAATTCTTCTCCCAAATGCATTTTAAATAATTTCATTCCAGATGGCTGAGAAAACTGTGACAAAATCGCGGAAATTAAGGTGACGAAAAAAATGATTTTCCACGAGCCGATGACAAGCGAAATTAATACCGCAAACACAGAAATGGCACTCAATATATCACACCAAATCATCGTTCGCTTCGGACGCCAGCGATCAGCGAATGTCCCACCAATAAAAGAAAAAATAAAAATGGGTGCAAACTCAGCCACCGATATCATCGACACAGCAAAGGCATCACCATTTGTTTTTTCCATAACAAATAAAAGCACTGCAAAATTTCGGATCCAAATTCCTACTTGCAAAAACAGAGCAGATAGAAAAATGGCCTGAACAAAACGATTTTTCAATAATTTTGACATCATATTCTCCTTTTCGACTTACAGGATAAGCACATCATGCTGTTTTATAAAATGAAACTTCAATCAGCCAAAAATAAAACTCCCATCCGTCATATGAGGATAGGAGTTCATCTAAAACCATTGAAAAAGACAAAGCACACTACTATGCCTAGCAATGATCATCTTTTCCGAAAAAAGTATAGACTAATCCCACTCAAATATAACTTCGTGAATTTTACGAATGTACTTTTGAAAACGGGATTAGAAGATCATCGCTTTATTATCATCCTTTCATGGCTAATTTAAGTTAAGGCTCATCTTACGCGTACGATATTGTACTCCTTACAACCATATCACATTAGAACTGCTATTTTTTCTAACAATTGTGTAAATATCTTACACTGATTAAATTCCTTTTTCAAGTAGTAAAATAAGAAAAATGCTAAAAATCAACAAACAAATAATTCATTGACATAGAACCAAATGGTTTTATATAATGAAAAAGCAAAACCAAAAGGTGTTATATTCACAGGAAAGAAGGTATTTTATAAAAATGGTGAATCATGTTGAAGATATTAAGAAGACGATTATATTTGAGGCTCCTATACAGAAAGTTTGGGATGTCGTTTCAACAGCAGAAGGAATGTCATCATGGTTTATGCCAAATGACTTTAAGGCTGTCGTTGGACATGAATTTCATATTCAATCTCCTTTTGGCCCGTCACCTTGTAAAGTGCTAGAAATTGACGCACCCCATTCGCTTACTTTCTCATGGGACAAAGATGGCTGGTTCGTTACATTTAATTTAAAAGAAATAGGCGAAAAAACTGAGTTCAACCTCATTCATGGCGGCTGGAATCAATCTGATCAAATTGTTCCAAAAGCGAAGAAAGATGCATCCGAAGTTCGCGAGCAGATGAATGGCGGCTGGGAAGCAATTGTCCATGAAAAACTTCGTAAAGTTGTTGAAGGGTAATGTCAGCATTACCGAAATATGATATTTTTCAAGCAATTGCCGACCCAACTCGCAGAGAAGTGCTGAAATTGCTTGCTGAAAAGGAACGCCCAATTTCGGAAATTACTTCTCACTTCTCTATGAGCCGCACCGCAATTGCCAAGCATCTTCATGTGCTTTCAGAAGCCGACTTAGTAAGAGGTGAAAAAGTAGGGAGAGAAAAGCGCTATCGCTTGCAGCCCGAATCATTTGAGGAATTAAAACAATGGCTTGCCTATTTCGATCGCTTCTGGGATAACAAGCTGGCAATGCTGAAACATTTGGTTGAGGATAAGGAAAATTAAGAGGAAAGGGGCTATTCGATAAGCCCCTTTTTTAATAACACTATTATCTCATCAATTTGTTTAACTTGTTTTTCAAAATATTTTTTAATATTCTGCAATAAAGTTTGACAATTTCTTAAATTGTTATCCAAAAATATCACTCGATAAATCGGTTACCTACTGAAAGCAATAGGCGGATGCCTGCTACTTTCAGTAGATTATTGGGTCTAAGTCTATAACTCTATGCCCTTAATTACTTACTATTTTACGGGAATCCAAATTTCTGAATAACAATCTGGGCTATTCGCGTCATCTTCAAAATAAACCTCAAATTCAGGCGTTCCCGCATGTTCGAATCCATTGGATGGAAACCACTCTGAAAAAATTTGCTTCCAAACATTTTGAATGGCGTGTGGCATTGCGCCATGGACTTCAAATACGGCCCATTTCGAAGCAGGAATTTCTAATTGCAATAAGTGATCAGGCTTCTCACCCTCATGTGCTGCTGCAACCCAATAATCCATTTGCTTCGCTTCTTTACTAGCAACAATACATACGCCAAGAACGCCCTTAACCGGTCCATTATTTAAATTTGCGATTAAATCACATGTTCCATCCGCATTTACCTCATCCCAAAGTTTAGGAATTCCGATTTGGTTCTCCCCATTTGCAAAGGAAAATGATCGCTTAATCCCTACAATTTGAAATGAATCTGTTTCAATCATCTTATACTTCATTGGTTCTACCCCTTTCAGACTCACTTGGATAACCAAGCGGTTATATGATTGCAGCTTTCCGACGCCTTTTCGAGCTTCGCTAGGCGAAACACCGTGTTGCCTGCGAAAGGCCTTCGTGAAAGCCTCCGGAGTGTCGTAGCCATACTTGTAGGCGAGATCAATAATTCTTTCATTTGTTCTTAACAATTCTTCAGCGGCTATTGTTAATCGCCTTCGACGAAGATAATCACTGATCGATAAATCCGTTAGTATTGAAAAAATCCGCTGAAAATGAAAGGGAGAAGCATTTGCTTCGTATGCAATATCTTCAATTTTTATCTCATCTAATAAATGCTCCTCCATATAGTTTATCGCCTTCTGCATTGATTCCACCCATGCCATATCGCTCACTCCCTACATACAGTCTAATAGAGCTTCCCATTTATATCCTGTCATTTTATGCTTTATTCGGACAGTTTATCGTCATTTCCTTTATTTCGTATAGATCTGAATCGCAGCTTGTAAAAATTCTGCTGTACCTGGCTGATCTTTATCATAATACATTTTAAATCTTTCATCATCGACATACATTTGTGCAAGATTCGCATGTGCTTCCTTGCTGTATTCATTCCAATAGAAACATAGCCATTGTCTATGCAGGTCTGCTGCTTTTTGAGCTAATTCGCTTGCTGGGTCACCCGTTGTAAAAGCTAGAGCTAACATCTCCTTCACTTCGTTTGCTAATATTGTCACAGCTTGATGCTCTTTCTCAGTCATATTCATTAATTTGGCATTAGATTCATCAACTGTATCTTCTCCATACTTTTCACGGATTTCTTTCCCATATTGTTTTTCATTATCCTCAATCATTTTCTTCTTAAAGCCTTCAAACTTTTCTTGATTAGACATTTGAATTCTCCCTTCTGATGAAGCAATCGTTTTTTCGACATTGGCAATAAGTTGGTCCAATTGTTTTCTTTTTTCAAGGAGTTTCTCGCGATGCTCTTTAAGTGCGCTAGCTCCATCGAATTCAGATGAAGTGACGATATTCTTTATATTCTCTAAATTAACTCCTAATTCTCTATAGAAAAGAATTTGCTGTAGCTTATCAACTTCAACTTCCCCATAGATCCGGTATCCTGAAGAATTGATTCTTGCCGGCTTAAGAATGTCAATTTCATCATAATACCGAAGCGTACGGGTACTAACACCCGCTAATTTTGCTAACTTTTGCACTGTATATTCCATATGATCACCTCAAGCTCCTTTAAACATAATCTACACCTTTACGCAACGTGAAGGTCAATGCCTTTTCTCTTATTTTTATTAAAAAACTCACCTAAACCATTAGACAAAATGAACAATTAGTGAAATTTCTATAAATTTTTACCTAGATTTAACGTTTAAAGAATATACTTATTACTTCGACAGTTTTCAACATATTTTTCCGGAGGTCAAACGAAATGAAGTTTTTGCAATTCCTGAACGTTGAAAATAAGGAACAGCTTAATCATAAGGTTCTTTCCCAACAACAACAAATAAAAGAATTAAAATCTCAGCTCTCGATCGCTAATAAAATAAAGGACACTTCTCTTACAAATGAAGCGATTACTCAAAAAGACATTTTAAAAATAAGCAATAAAGTGCTTCAGCAACTTGAAAGAATGGATGTCTTCGAAAATTATCTTGATGATATTTTAACTTCAACCAATGCTGCCATCGACTATTTAGCAACTGATTTAAATATGAAGGAAGAGGAGTGGAATGTCTCTATCCTTGCAGAGGAGAATAAACTTTGGGCAGCGGAATCCTCTGAAGTATTCGGGCAAATTGTTGTTAATATGGAACAGCTCAATGAAAGAGTTTCGGATATCGTTCATTTTTCGAAAACATTAGAAAAACAGAGTGATCAGATGAGTTCAGCTATTACTTATATCCACCATATATCAGATTCTACTAATCTATTAGCATTAAATGCAGCCATCGAAGCAGCGCGTGCTGGTGAGCATGGAAGAGGATTTACGGTAGTTGCTGGTGAGGTGAAGAAACTAGCTGAGCATAGTAAAGAAGCAACAAAAGATGTTTTAGAAATCATTAGCGGCATCCAAAATGGAACAAAAAAATCAATTGAAATGCTCTCGGGCAGTGATAAGCAGATTCAACATGAAGTGGCAAAATTACAAGAAGTTAGTAGCCAATTAGAAATTCTTAAGGGACGTTCCATCCAAATGGTTGGATTTTCAAATAATAATGATCAATTTATTAAAAAGAATCGAGCCTTAATTACTGAATCGATCAATAAATTAGCACTGATTATTTTAAATATGAGCAGTTTAAAAAGACTGATCGAAGAACAAAGAACTTGTTTAGAGGAAATACTTCTGGATCTTAATATACAGCCCCAAAAAACAGGAGTGAAAAATAGACTCCCCATTGAAAAGGTCTATCATACATTTCTCCATGAATTAAAGCATGAAAATGTTAAAGGTGCTGTTTCTCTCATTCAAGCTTCATTAGAGCATGGTCACTCGCCAGAAAACTTACTTCATGACGTATTGGAAAGGGCGATTTTTCAATATGGGCAAGAACAGATCGGTAAATCCATTCCGCTCTCTGAAATTTATATTAACAGCAGAATTATTCAAATTTCGTTAGATACATTATTACCCCAAATGAAAGAAACCAAAGCACGTTACGGAACGATTGTCATCGGAAACGCATTCGGTGATTATCACGCATTAGGGAAAAAAATCATTGTCTCCTTTCTAAGACTGGGAGGGTTTCATGTGATTGATCTTGGGATGAGTGTACCAAATGAGACATTCGTCGAAGTCATAAAAAAAGAAAAAGCAAAAATCGTCGCCATCAGTGCATTGATTCTTCATAGTGCAGAAGAAATAAAAAAGCTTAAGGCATTATTAAGGGCTAATCATTTAAACAATGTAAAAATCTTAGTTGGTGGTGCTCCCTTCCTCTTCGATCGTGAACTGTATAAACAATATGATGCAGATGGAACAGCCGCAAATGGCATTGAGGCAATACATGTCTGTAAAAAACTACTGAAAATTATTTGAAGGTGTGAATCAAAAAGATGAATTCATTAGAACGTGTAGTTGCAACGATTACAGGTGGATTACGTGACCGTCCACCCGTGTTGCCTGTTATGCTTATGCAAGGTGCAAAACTATTAAATATCCCGTTAACCGATTATCAAAAAGATGGACAGCTCATGGCAAAAGGCCAGCTTACATTACTTGAAAAATTTGGACATGATGGCGTCTTTGGCTTTCCCCATATTGTTCAAGATGTGACACCTTGGGGAGCTGGATTAGTCCATTTTCATGAAGGACCACCATCCGTTTCCAAAATGGCCATTCATCATTTTAGCGATATTGATACCATTCATGCCCCTGATCCGTCAACATCGCCACAACTGAAAGAAACATTAAAGGCCATAACAATTTTAAAAAAAGAAGTAGGTTCTAACTATCCAGTTATCGGTGCAGCAATCGCTCCGTTCTCCCTTCCATCGATGCTGATGGGAACTGAAAAATTCATGGGATTATTATTAGATGACCCTGCTATTACACAGAAATATTTTGCAAGGCTGATGGAGGAAACGACAAAATATGTAGTGGAATGGTGCAATATGCAGGCAGAAGCCGGAGTTGACACAATCGTTTTAGCAGATGGGATCGCTTCAAATGCTGTAATCCGCCGTGATCAATTTCAAACATTCGCTCTACCTTATGTAAAAAAAGCGATTAGTCAAATCCGTATCCCTGTTGTATATGAGCTAGTCGGTGGTGCAGTAGATCGATTAGATTTAATTGGAGAGACTGGTGCTTGTGCGACTGTTTTAGATTTTACAGATGATTTGAGCAAAGCGGCTGCAATCGTAAAAAATCAAAAGCTTGCCCTCATGGGAAATCTTAATAATATCGCCTCATTAAAATGGTCACCACTAAAAATGAAAATAGATGTGCGCAATCTGCTTTATCAAATGGGAGACCATCCTTTTATCGTTTCCTTTCAAGGCCCTGAAGTGCCTTATCATATGCCATTCGAGCTTATCCAGGAAATGATCGATACAGTAAAGAAATACGGTGCGTATAGCGAAGTTAATATTGCCCCAAAAGGTCGTTAAATACGACTTTTGGGGCAATTTTGTTGATTTTCAAGTAATCCTTATAATGTTTGTATTCAACTTATCTACATTTCTGTTCAACTTCAGCGTGTTTGCGTTCAACTTATCTATATTTCTGTTCAACTTCAGCGTGCTTCTGTTCAACTAAAGTTACAGCACACTACTGATAAGCTTTTACTCCTAAAAGTTCCTCTAAATCGACGATTTCAAAATTCTGTTCTCTTAGTGTTTCAATAATACGTGGCAATGCCTTTGCAGTTTCGGCTTTATCTTCATTTGAATGCATTAAAATGATATCTCCATTCCGCAAATTATTCACAACATTATCCACAATATGATCCGCTTCCTTTTGCGACCAATCTAACGTATCAATTGACCAGAGCACAATTGAATAGCCTTCCTGTTGTGAAACCTGTGCAACTTCTTCGTTAGTTGCCCCATACGGCGGACGAATAATAGCCGGCTTCTTCCCGATTACGGAATTTATTGCGCTTCCTGCTTGATCGATTTCCGCTTTCATCTCTTCATTTGACATTGTTGATAAGTCTGTATGATGATAGCTATGGCTTAAAATTAGATTTCCATTTTGATAGGCATTGTGCACAACTTGTGGATATTCCTCCACTTTACTTCCAAGAAAGAAAAAGTTTCCTTTCACATCGTATTCCTTTAGAATATCAATAATTTGCTGAGTGACCATCTCATCTGGTCCATCATCAAAAGTAAGGGCAACTTTTCGTCTATCTGGTCCATTTATAAACATATTTTCGTGATTTTTCACAAATAGAACCATTTTAGCACGCCAATACTGCATATTTTTCCAAGCTTCTGCTGTTAACTGGTTGGACTCACCTTTAATATCCAAAGAATAGCTTTGCTTAAATTTTTGACTCACAACGCCTGTACGCTCTGAATTAAAAACAGAAATATGATCAACCGTATTTCCTTCTCTTTCCAAAATCAATTTCAATTCAAAACCATTGTCTAGCTCGTAGAGATAAATATCTTCATTATCATTGTTTCTTATTTTAGTCGGAACACCGAGATTAGCAACAATCATGGAAGATGTGATCTCATGTAAACGCTCATCGTAAGAACGTAAATCAAATATTTCATTCTCTTGATTAAAGCCAATTGCTATTTTTTTCGAGGAATAGTCCGCATAAAAGCCATACCCAGCTTCATCAACCTTGTCTGGCTCTCCCCACTCCCGCTTAACTTCTTTAATCATTGTACTGCTTATATTAAATGGACTTTCAGCTATCCTTCCTTGCTTAGCATTTTCAAATATCGTTTTAAGTTCAGCTTCCTCACTTGCTTCCTCCGATGGGGTAGTACTTTCTTCAGGCTGCTGTTTTTGTTCTTCTTCCTCATCAATGCTAGGAGCACAAGCATTCATAAAAATAGATAAAATTAACACGGCTAGCAAAGCCATTTTTTTTAACTGCTTCATTTTGTCTCCTTTCCTTTTTTCCTTCTCTTTTTACAAAGAGTGGGTCGATTTTTAATATCATTACTTTAGCTTAATATTAATGCGATATTTTCTTTAGAACAACCCCATTGTTTTAAATCTGAAAATAAACTTTTTAAAAATGGGAGAAAAGATGGATAAATAGAGGATTAGGCTGAGATGAGGTTGAGATTATTACCATAAACAACAATGTAAAGGACATTGCATATTTTCCTAGATCGAATACATAACATCCTTTCTCCAATAATTACCTTCAGAATTTTTCTCGTCATTCAAATAGTTGCTCTCATTTCCTTCGGCAGCACATCCTGTTCAATCCAGCCCTCCACTAGCCGATTAAATATCTCTGGTTGGGCTAGCGACATACCATGTCCAACTTTCGGAAAAATCACACCTTTGCAATTTGAATGGCTATCAATTAATGATGAAAACGATTCTTTCATGATTTTTCGTTCTTTTTCTCCAACTGTTACTAATATGTTTCCTGTTGCATTTTTAAAGTTCTCTGGGATCGTAAAGGACATATTTTCCTCCATAATCCGTATGAAGGTTTCTCTATTCATCTGAGAGCTTCCCAGATAATACGTTTCAAAATCATCCTTATGAATATACATCGATTTCGCTTGAATTTTTGAAAAGAATTTTATTTTTACAAGTGGATAAGTAATCTTTAACGATTTTAATAGAAAGCTTGCACATGGAATCGGTTTCACTAATGCACTATTAATCATCCCAAAGTCGATTAAATGTGGTTTCTGACTAAGCATTTCAATTAATACTTGGGCACCTAATGAAAAACCGATGACAATAATCGGCTTATCCTTTCCTTTCTCCTCCATTAATTCAATGATTTGCTCAGCACAACGTTGGATGGAAAAAGTGACATTAACATCACTCCTTCCTTGCTCAGGCAAATCTGGAATGAGGCAATGATAGTGAGAAAAATAATCAACTTGTTTCTTCCACATCCAACCGCTCACACCACCACCATGAAGAAAAACGATAAGTGGAGCTTTCGGATCACCCGTTTCTGTATAATATAAAGTCATCATTCACTCCCCTTTCGGTAGTCAAGAACAGCAGCTATGTAACTTTGTTTATATACCCCATACTTAATTATTTTCAGATAATCATCAAGCTCCTGCACAGCCGGATCAGGCTTCTTTAGAAAATCATATTGGTTATTTTTATAGAGAATTTGATATTTACTACTTAACTGCTCACAAACAAATATTGTCATTTCAATCACTTGCTCTACTTTTATATCTTCTCTCAGCTTCTCTCTCTCAATAAGCTCCTTGAGAAAAATATGCTCAAGTATAAATGACTTCTCATAAATTGAATGATGATCATGGATGATTTTTTGTATTTCCACGTGAACCGTTACTGGAGGACTACTAACAGCATCCGCAATTAGCTGGGTTTCCTTAATAAACTGCCCTGTCATCTCATGCTTTAATAAGTAGATTTCTTTCACTCTTTCAAAAAAATCCTCTGACTTCAATTCCTTAATGGCTGTCACTACTTTTTCCGAAAGCAGAGCGATACTGTAACGAACTAAATACAAATATAAATTCTTTTTGCTTGTGAAATAATGAAAAAGAATGCCTTTTGAAATACCTGCTCGACCTGTAATCGTATCTGTTGATGTTTTATCATAGCCATTTTTAACGAATTCTTCAATTGCTACATCGATAATTAACTGCTTCTTCTCCTGTGGCTGTTTCTCAAAAGCTTCGTACAATCGGAAACACCTTCTTTTACTTAATTAAACCGAAACATTGACTAAACAGTCAATATCATTGTAGAACCAATTGACTGTTTAGTCAATCCGTTCTACAATTTCCATAGAACGTAAAAAAACACGTTATCTATTTCGAACAGTTAACGCGGGATAAAAAGGGACATGGAGGTCTAGCCCCCACGCCCCTATTAGCTAATTCAGTTCAACTGTAATCGCATAAATCGATTCATGTAATAATGTAACTTCTGAGTCTAAACCATTTTTCGCTAACAATAGTTGCATATCTGTTGATGAGATTCTGTGGTGAAGCGGTGGGCCCATTTCCGATTCTACTGCTTCCCAATCGAGAATAAGCAAGCGTCCATTTCGTTTCATGATGCGCTTAAATTCATTTAATGCTTTTTCCATATTCGGAATTTCATGCATCACAAAAGCAATAATTGCTTTATTAACTAGACGATCATCAAGCTTAATTTCTTCAAGATTGCTTTCAATGTATTGAATATTAC
>JAEWDX010000138.1 GCA_023389895.1 Bacillota bacterium | reverse complement strand
TACTCTGCCCTGCTGCTCCATATTCGTTTTATTCACTTGGTTCAAATTTTTCATGAATGAATTAGCAGTTGTCTTTACTTTACGTTGAGAGTAGGTATGGGTTATCGCATTTTTCATGCTATTTAACACTTTTTTGATGAAATCTAATGGTCCATCCTCAATAAAAAAACCGCCACTATCTGCGCGGTTGTTGTCGATGTATTCTTTTAAATGTGTATCAAATATAGCTAGGGTTGCTTTGCCCGCTTCTTGGACGAGTTTATCGATGGAGCGGTAATAGGATGCAATAACAACGTCAGGGAAGCGTGTAGGTGGTACACGTTTAGCCATGTGTGCCATTTTCCTTCCATGCGCCATATACTTCATCCGCTATACGTTGCCAATCGGCATCATCACCACTAAATTTGAATTCATCGGAGACACCAAACTGTCCAAAGCGTGTCTTTCTAATTTCGTCAGGACCTACAACACCGTTAGAAATGTAAATTTGGTCAGTTTCAGCAACAATTTTCCTAATATCTGCATCTGTTTTAGAATCGACAGACCAAAGCGGGTTGAACTTAATTTCCCATTCAACTTTATCTGGATCGATGCGACCCCCCGGCTCATTTTCTGCCCATAATAACATGCGGATAAGTTGTTCAAGAAGCGGTTTCATTTCATTTTCCTGTGCGGAAGTAATACGCGCATAGTAGTTCATAATATCGTATTGTGCACCTGTAAGCGTGCCAGCTTCTTGCCCCTTGATAACTGACTTTGGCATTCGTGCAGCTGCTGCTGTATACTCCCATGCAAAGTCAAGCAATTCTTTAATTCCAGATACGGGAGTTGATTGCTTTGTCAGTGACTCTCCTGTAGCAATGAGTGCAAGCGCCTCTGTTCTAAACATAAAATCTAGTATCGTTGAGAGCTCTTTCTTGTCCTCTTTCGACAGGTTATCAATGTCAGCAGATTCATAAACTTTGAATGTGAAATCATGTAATATTTGACCAACGGACCACAGTGAGGTGTCAAGTACTGTAATGGCATCATATAGTGACTCCAACAATGACATGCCCTCTTCTTCATCCTCTAAGCGCCTCGTTTGGTCATGTAATACACGCGAGTAATGTACAAGTGATTCTGTTTCTACAGTTTGTATACCGCTTCTAGATGCACGATTAATTCTTAAATTTTCCAACTTCCCATAGTTGTTATCAAAAACATCATCATTAATTAACAGTTCGCTTACTTTAATTGATGAGAATGGATGCAAGTAATCAATAGTGAGCAGACTATCTAATTCCAAAGGGTCTTTTAACTCGAATATACTTTTTTGCGTAACACCCAATGAAATAAAACCATCCCCTCGCATTCGCTCATACATCCTCATTTTCTTAAAGGCCTCTTTTGCTTTTAGGTCTGCTAATCGCCCCATAATATCCCTAGCAAGCTGTTCATCCTTCATCCGAAGTGTGAACCAATGTCTTGTCATGTCCTCAGCTGGAATATCAACAATATTTTGTACAATTGGGTTGTCTGCATACAACTCTGATATTTCCGCATGTGTTAATTTACGGCGGATACCAGGTACTTGCCGAGTAATCTTATCCTTCGCATTCGCTTTCCCATGCCCTTGCATAAAATCTTTTTTGTACTGCTTAGCTTGTTCAAGCATACTCAATCTTCATCACCTACCAATGCCTAGCATTTTTTTCGTTCTATCTAACAAGCTGGAATTATTCGTATATAGCTGATTCAATGCTTGTGTAGTCATATCTACCAAATCATCATGAGCAGCGTTAGGGAACGATACAAGCTCTTCTATTACATCCTCAACCCATGAACACGTACTTGGATGAGGAAAATAAACGTTGCCTGCCTCAAACAAAGGAGATACTGCATGTGCTCGTACTTCTTTCCCTCCATCTGGATCGATGGGTATAATACCGCTTATTTCATCTTGTAGCATTTCAATTACTGCTGAACCGTTTGCTTTATCCTCGACATATTTGCTTCGCACTTGCGGCCATTTATCGGACATAGCACGTATTGCTTTTATGGTATCTACAAACCCCTTGCGACCATGGTCTACATCTAAAAGGAAATATTGTGCCTTTTTGCGAGCCCATACACCACCTGCCACTGGGTCACTTGTGGATTTATCCTTAAAAGCACAATCCCAAGATTGGGCCATCTTGTCAAAATGGGTAGGTAATACAATGACTTCATCACTTAAACCCCATTGTTGCTTTTGTTCCTGTGTACGGACGTAGTATTTTATCCATTCACGTTTAAAGATGGAACCGCCCGCCGGTGATGGTCGTTGTTGATACAATGATGCCCATGTACGTGAACCAACCTCTGCCTTTTTATTTGCTGCCCATTTTTCATCAAAGCCGAGCTCCGGACATAACGGCTCATCTATTTCTCTGCCTAATAAATCATTCTCATCCTCCGCTATGGCGGGTAAACGCAAACGAATCCATTTGCGCGGGCTACGTGCGAGCAAACGACCTATAAGGTCGTCCTCATGCCATCTTGTCATGATAGCAATCACGGACGCACCATCATGTAAACGAGTTGAAAGAGTGGCTTCCCATTCATCCCATACAAAATCTCGCATTGTTTGTGACATGGCTTCTTTCAGATTCTTGATTGGATCGTCAATAATCATTAAATCTGCTCCATGCCCTGTGATTGAGCCACCAATACCAGTAGCAATCATTCCACCCGCTTTACCTTCAATGCTCCAATCTTTTACTGCCGCATTAGATTCTGACATTCGTTCGCCAAATAGCTCGTAAGCAAATTCATTAAATTTATTACGGTTTAGCCGTCCGAATTTTTTTGCTAATCCATCACTATAGGCAGCAGCAATTACTCGTTTATTTGGATTTTTACCCAAATAAAAAGACGGAAACGATTCCGTCACAGTCATGCTTTTCCCATGTCGTGGGGGCATCTCTATTAATATGGATAGGTGTTCACCATCGGCCACACGTTGGAGCACATCACAAATCAATTCTGTGTGACGATAATGCACATAATTTCCGTGGTGTACAAACTGCACATAATCACGATAAAAATGGCGTGACAGTTCTTTTTCCGCTTCATATGCTAGTGCATTCATCTCCTCATCGCTTAGAATTGGCAATAGCTCTCAACTCCTCTGGTGTTAAATGACTTAAATCAACGGCTGTAGTGTTGCTACCACCAGCACCCTTTGTTTCCGAACGAACTTTCGCAATATCAGCTTTAATCTTTTCTGATCTAAGCTGCAAAAGTTCGAGTCTCGATTCCTGTTCACTATATGATTTTTCAATGTCATGCTTTTGCTTCAAAGCTTGCACAAGTTGTTTAGTAATTCTAGTTAGAGCATCTTCAATACTTAAAATATCGTCGATGGCTCTAAAGTCAGTTTCATCAACTTCAACAGTCACCAATCGTTCTTTAACAATTGGCACCGTTTTAGTTTCGCCTGTCACTTCATCAAAAGTAGAAGCGGCTTCTTTCACTTTACGCAATTGCTTCAGTACACGCCGTTGCTTTTCTGAAAGACCATTTTCTACATTTTTAATCCGCTTCATCATCCTACGCTGTCTTATTGTCAACTCACGTATGGTTATATCAATTTGAAAAAGCGGGTCTGTTTCAATGGATTCAAAGATTTCTTTTTCTTCATCGTCTAGGTAATCCCACATAATCGTTTCATATTCGCCAGTTGTAACAGCATTCTTGTTTCTATATGGAGCGGCACCGCCTTTATTGCCTACAGCATTCTTATTACCTTTAGGAGCGCCACCGTTATTGCCTACAGCGTTCTTATTGCCTTTCGGGGCTCCTTTTTTGGTTGCAACCGAATCAGAAAGGGTTGCAACCTTTTTATTATTGGTTGCAACCCTTATCCACTCTTCGCCTTTTTCCGCATCTCTACTTTTTCGGCTTTTTAATGTACCTAATTTAATATCATGTTTCTTAGCTAAATTAGCTAAAGTTATGCTTGTGGTTTCCCACTCTTTTTTTATGTCGTCCCAGTTAGTCATCTGTCATAAACACCACCTCCAGCACTTCCATTAAGTTGTGTTTGTTTTCATAATTCCTCATCTTTTAACAAGTTGATGTCAAGCTCGATTAGTTTTTTTAGATCATCAACAGTATTTATTTTGATGTGACCGCTTCTGAAATCCTTAATCCATTGAGCTATACCAGCTTGAACGATTTTTCGGTACTTCTCCTTAGACTCGTTTATATTTTCTACTACCTCTATTTCATGTTGTAGTAATAAAAGTGAATTCTCTTCATTCTCTAAAGGAACGTTTGTTCTATTTTCCATTGCCTCATACCGACCTCTCATCTATAATGAAAGTGAGATAGCGCATTGAGAAAAAACCGTGCACGGTGTAACGCTATCTCTGCCGATATTCGGCACATACTTCAGGGAGGTGTTAGCGCACCTCTCTTTTTTATTTCAACCATTGAAAGAAAACTTGTTCTGCTATTTTTTTCATCATAACTGGCGGAACGCTCATACCGCATACATATTGTGTATCAGTATTTCCGAAATCATAATCATAAGGAAAACTTTGAATTCGAATAACATCTGTCTCGCTAATAAAAAAAGGTTCATCATATCTGATGAACTGCGAGTTACTGGCTAATGTATATGGAACTTTGTTGTCTTTGACAAGGATTGTATTAAATGAACTATCTTTTCCCTCAGTTCGTTTAGTAATGTCACCTATATTGTTATCGATAGGACGCCTTTTTAACCACCGCTTATAGGTTGTAGTCGTTTGATTAAGTGGCTTTCCTCTACCTGAACGAATTTCCTTATATAAGATAGGTCTTTCATTGAACGACATTTCAAGTTTTGGTAGGTTTAAGTCTTTTCGATGCGCGATAAAAAAAACTCGCTCACGGCGTTGAGGAACGCCCATAGTTGCACTGTTCAGTAAGAAAATTTGTAGCGTGTAACCAATATCCTCAAAGGCTTTCATTATAAGAGTTACAAAACCTTTTGCTTGCCCTATAATCATCCCTTTTACATTTTCAGCAATTATAACTTTCGGTTGTAACTTCGCTGCTACATCAAGAAAGTCAAAGAATAAATCATCAAGATGTTGTTTAGCTTGCCCTTCTCGAAAATGATGTGCTGCGCCCCATTTCGATTCTCTTTTTCCAGCTGTCGAAAAAACACTACAAGGTGGTGAGCCGTCTAGAATGTCGATATTAAATAATTCTTCTGGCAACTCTTTGTTAGGAATATGTTTAAATTGCTGTACACCCATCAAAAACGAGTATTTAGGATTGTGATTATTTTTGTATATCTCCATCATTTCTGGATCGATTTCAACATTACCAACCACATCATACCCAGCTAGTTTATATCCCATAGTTGAACCGCCACCACATGAAAAACAACTAAACACTTTGA
>JAEWDX010000113.1 GCA_023389895.1 Bacillota bacterium | reverse complement strand
ATGTAGATGATGATGGTAAAGAAGAGATTATTATTATATTAACATTAGGGTATGGTACGGAGCTCAATATACAAGAAATTCATATTTTGAAAATGGATGATTTGAGTGAAAAAGAAATTGAAAATCCACTTAAAGCCATTAAGGAAAATGTTAAATCGGTCATTTCAAAAAATGATGGAAAGGTTCATGTAAGCATTGAATCTTTTGAAACAAAAATGGAAAAAACCTATAATGAATTAGATGCTAGTATTTGGAATGAAGAAGTTGGATTCGGTTCGATTGTAACGTATGAGCTGCTTGGAAACAGAATAATGGCAACTGTTCCAGGTTCAGTTTCTACGATCGAATTTCCACTAACAGCACTAGTAGAATATGGTCCAGATCTTAAAATGAAGAATATCGAGCTTGTCGATGTTGGTTATGAAGAAGATACGAGAATGGCATATCTTGCTAATGTTTGGGCGAATGCACTTAAAACAAGAGATGGAAAACCACGATATGAAATGATGTCTAATGAGGCAAAAGAAAAATTCGTAAAAGAACAGATAAATAGAGGCGGAGAAAATTGGAATTATAATATCGGCGTTTCTAGTCCATGGGTAGTCGATTTTGAGGTTAAAGTTGACGATATGACGGCTGCTATTACTTATGTAACCAAAACAAGCGAACCGGCCTTTTATAATATGAAAGAGGTTCTTACATTTGCCAGGGATAATAATGGGAAACTTGTGGTTGATGACTATCAAACAATCTTAGAAGACCAATTAGTTGAAAACGCCGATTTGGATAATATACATGAAAATGCAAACTAACTCTGTTAAAGGCGACAAAGAAACAAAATTACCATCATACTTGCAACGACCATCTCAATGGACTTGAAATTGTGCCTGGCACCACTCGGATTTTGTCGAAAGAATTTAGTTTGTTCGACATTTTTCGAGGAGTGGCAGGCACTATTTTATTTTCTTCCTCGCACTTTATAAATTACAATCAACAAAATAAACCAAACAGGTGTGATGAATAAAGCAACCCGAGTATCTTCTGCTAATGCGAGTACAACGAGAATGAAAGCAAAGAAAGCAAGAATCAAGTAATTGGAAAATGGATAAAGCGGTAATTTAAATTTGTTCACTTTCGCAAGATCAGGTCTTGTTTTACGGTATTTCAAATGACTAATAACGAGAATTCCCCAAATATATATGAAGCAAACAGTAGCAACACTTGTAACGAGTGTAAATACTCCTTCTGGCATGACATAGTTTAAAACAACAGTAACGAGAATAACGATCGTTGAAAAAAACAATGCATTAGAAGGTACTTTTCGTGTATTTAATTTTGCTAATTGTGCAGGTGCATTTTTTTCTTTTGCCAGTGAGTATGCCATTCGACTTGTGCTAAAAATAGCACTATTACATGCAGAAGCTGCAGATGTAAGAACAACAAAATTAATGATCCCAGCAGCTGCAGCAATTCCAATTGCTACGAAGACTTGAACGAATGGACTTTCCGTTGGATTGACAGCATTCCAAGGGTATATACTCATAATGACAACAAGCGCACCAACATAGAATAGTAAGATTCGAATGGGAATATTATTAATTGCTTTTGGGATAACTCGTTCAGGGTTCTCTGTTTCACCAGCTGTAAGTCCTACAAGTTCAATACCAGCAAATGCAAACAAAACCATTTGGAATGAAAGAATAAAACCATTCATGCCATTGGGAAACATACCTCCATGACTCCATATATTTGAAAAGCTGGATGGACCTGAATCGGTAGAAAACCCTTTAATAATCATGAAGACTCCGATAACAATTAGTGCAAGAATCGCAATTACCTTAATAATTGCGAACCAGAATTCCATTTCGCCAAAGAGTTTCACAGTAGCCAGATTCATTATTAGTAAAAGAACGAGCGCTATTAATCCTGGTATCCATTGCGGTACATTAGGAAACCAATATTGAGTATAGAGTCCAATCGCTGTTAAATCAGCCATTGCGATGGAAATCCAACAAAACCAATAAGTCCATCCTGTAATAAATGCTGACATATTGCCTAAATATTCTTTAACGATGTCGACAAAGGAATGATACCCTAAATTAGTTAAGAGCAGTTCTCCAAGTGCTCGCATAATTAAAAAGCAAATGACCCCTGTAATCAAATAAGCAAATAATATGGATGGGCCTGCCAAATGAATCGATTTTCCTGCTCCAAGGAATAATCCCGTTCCGATTGCTCCCCCAATTGCGATTAGCTGAACATGTCTATTTTTAAGTCCTCTTGCCAGTTTTTCTTCCTGCATAGATGTTTCACTCTCCTTTGGTGTTGAACGCTATATTTATGTTAAAAAATAGATAGTTAATATTGTAATATACTATTAACTAATTTTCAGCAAATTCTAAAGAAATGAGGGAATTTTAATATTGTAAATATGAACAATATTAGAATTGTTATCCTTTGTTGGTCTCTAATTAACATGTAGTTAGAGTCCAGTTGACGGTAAATTGCCCTTGTCAAGCTGATTCGTTATCAAATATGTTTTCCAATTATCGAGGAAAGTTGTTCTGAAATTGACTCTCCCCTAAGGGGAGGCTTTAAATTATGTTTTGTAAGCTTCAAAAAAGGAGTAGAGCACTATGCAAAAACAAAACATAATGTTAGCTATCGTATTAATGAATGAATTTCTTGTTTTTTTAGGAATTGGTCTTGTCATTCCAGTTACTCCTACAATAATGAATGAGTTGAATATATCTGGATCAGTTGTCGGTTATATGGTGGCTGCTTTTGCTGTCGCACAGTTAATCGTGTCACCAATTGCGGGACGCTGGGTGGACCGATTCGGGCGTAAAAGAATGATTATTATTGGTCTAGTCATCTTTGGTATCTCTGAGTTTCTATTCGGAATCGGAAAAACGGTTGAGGTTCTTTTTATTTCGCGTATGCTTGGCGGTGTCAGTGCGGCATTTGTCATGCCAGCTGTGACGGCATTTATCGCAGATATTACAACGGTTGATACACGAGCAAAGGCGCTCGGCTATAAGTCAGCAGCAGTTTCAACAGGATTTATTGTTGGGCCTGGTATAGGCGGTATTTTAGCAGAGATTGGCACTCGAGTACCTTTCTTCTTTGCAGCGATTTTTGCAATATTGGCAGCAATTTTGTCAATTATTTTACTGAGTGAGCCAGAAAGAAATCCTGAAAATGAAGAAGTGGCAGGGAACAAAACAGGAATGAAACGAATTTTTGCACCGATGTATTTTGTATCCTTTATCATTATCTTTATTACACAGTTTGGTTTAGCCGCATTTGAATCGCTATTCGGATTATTTGCTGATCATAAATTTGGCTTTACACCGAAGGATATTGCTATCATGATAGCAGGAGGAGGGATTGTAGGGGCAATCGTTCAAGTTGCCTTATTTGATCGCTTAACGAAATGGGTCGGTGAAATTCGCTTAATTCGTTATAGCCTTATTCTTTCAACAATACTTGTTTTCTTAACAACAATCGTGAATTCATACTTTACAATATTGCTGGTAACAATAACAGTATTTGTTGGATTTGATTTAATGCGGCCAGCTGTGACAATGTATTTAACGAAAATTGCCGGCAATGAACAAGGATTTGTTGGTGGTATGAATTCGATGTTTACAAGTATTGGTAACGTATTTGGGCCAATTGTTGGCGGAATGTTATTCGATATCGATTTAAACTACCCATTTTATTTTGCAACAGTCATATTAGCAGCTGGTATAGGGTTAACGCTTGCTTGGAAAGAGCCAGATCCTCGTTCTCGTACTGCTTAATTAACTTGAAAAGCGTATTTTTTGATACTACAAAGAATACGCTTCTTTACTAGTTAATGTAGGGAAGTGATAGAAATGAAAGAAAAGCTGTACACAATCGGTGAAGTTTCAAAACTAATGGATATTTCGATTAAAGCCCTTCGTTATTATGATAAAATCGATTTATTTAAACCTGCTTATGTCGATCCAGAAACAAATTATCGCTATTATGAAGACTCACAAATTTACCTTCTGGATTTAATCAAATCACTAAAATATATCGGCACACCATTAGAAGAAATAAAAAAAGTACACAAAATAAAGACAGATGACTTTCTTGCGTTTTTAACGGAACAAGAAAAAATTGTGAGGGAAAAAATAGGATTTTTAGTAGAAATTGAACAAATTATCACGAATGCCAAAAAGGGAATTCAAAGGCAGAAGGAATATCCTCCCCTAGGTGAAGTGTTTCTTTCTGATGAAGAGGAAATGCAAATTATTCAAATAAAGGTAGAAGGAGTTGATCCGAAAAATATTTTAAGAGCATCATATAGTAAACTGAGGAAATTTGCTGCTTCGACAGAAGGATTTAGAAATAGTGGTTATGGTACGATTCTTACATATCAGCCTTATACACATATTGATGAGATTTCTTATCAATATTTATTTACACCTGTTTTAACAAAAAAACAGATTTCATTGCTACCGAAAGATACGGAAGTTGCCACAATTCCACGAGGTAGATACGTATGTATTACCTTCAGCAGCTTATCACCAGAAGATTATTTTTTGAACCTACAAAAACTATTAAATTATGTTGATGCTCATCAATTAACGGTTATCAGCGATATATATGACTCCATAATACACATTCATTATTCTCTAAATCAGCAAGAAGAATTTTTGACTGAATTGAGAATGCAGGTAAAGGAATCTATGGAAAAATAACCTAGGCTTATTTACTGGACTAGAGAGGATGGGAAGTAATGGCGTATTTATATTTAGCCTTAGCGATTATATTTGAACTTATCGGTACATCTTTATTAAAAGCTTCTGAAGGTTTTTCGAAGCTCGTGCCAACTATAGGAGTACTCATTGTCTTTTCTCTTTCTTTTTTCTTCCTGTCTGTATCGCTCAAAACCATTCCTTTAAATATCGCTTATGCGATTTGGTCTGGCCTCGGAACCGTTGCGACTGTTATTATTTCTATTTTAATTTGGAAGGAAAAAATCAATACCGCTAGTGTAATCGGCATTGCTTTCATCATTGTTGGAGTAATTGTGTTGAATCTTTTCGGACCGGGACATGTAGAGAAAACACAAGCAGATGTTTCTACTTTAGAAACTGGTAAATAAGTTTTTTTATTGCGGATTATTAAGATATATATTTCTTAAAACCACATATACATGCTTAAAAAACATCTATTAAGACAATTATGACTTAGCAGATGTTTTTTTATTTTTTCTAAAATTCTAATTTTATAATGCAATTTGTCAGAAAAGATGGTAATATTGTCATAACATTACATATTTGTCATAACAAATATGTTGTTTTTAAGGTGGAAATGCAACATTGTAGTAACCTCTAGTTTCATTCACTTCCAACTTCCTTGTTTAACTGCTAAGAGATAGATTCAGAGAAAGCGCTCTCATTAAAATCGGTATAAGCAGGTAGATCATTTCTAGCTGTTTACAATAAAAAAGAAAAAGGGGAGTTCTCATGAGAAAGAAAAGTTATCGTTTATTCTTGTTGTTCACAGTTTTATCTGTCTTGCTGCTTGCGGCGTGTGGTGGCACTACGAGCAGTGGTGGGAATGAACAAGGAGAAGAGAAGGAAAATAAGGAAGAGACTACAAAAACTGAGAATGTTGAACTTCGTGTTGTTACAACAATGGCGGGAACAGATCCGGCAGGTGAAGAGTTCCAAAAAGTCTTAGATGAATTTCAAAACAAACATACGAATGTCAAAATTATCAATGACTCACAATCAGCTGACGCAGGTACGATTCGAACAAAAGTGAATACTGATTTCACTTCCAACAATGAACCTGAGCTTATGTTCTTCTTTAACACAATTGATGCAGAAGGAATTATTAAGGCCGGTAAGGTGATTAATCTTGAAAAGGCAGAAGGTGTAGATTTATCGGGATATAATTCAATGCTTGAACAACAAAGAAATGAAGATGGAAATATTTATGCAGCACCACAATCAGGCTTTTATGAAGGGCTTTTCGTAAACAAGAAGCTTTTTGAAGAGCATAACATTAAAATCCCAACTACTTGGGAAGAATACGAGGCAGCTATTGAGGCATTTGCGAAGACAGATATTATCCCAGTAGCCGCTTCAACAATTGATTCTTATTATGTTGTTGAACACTATATTTTAGCTGCTGGAGGAATTGATAAGTATCGAGCAACCCTAGCTGATCAAAATGCAACTTGGGCAGAAGGGCTAGATAATATTGCAAAACATGCGAAAATGGGTGCTTTCCCTGCAGATACCGCCACATTAGATCTTGCAATGGTTCAAAGCTTATTTTTGCAAGAACAAGCAGCCATGATCTTTGAGGGTTCATGGTTCTGGGGTCAAGTAGTAGATGAAGGCATCGCGGAGAATGTAGCGGTTACATCGATGCCTGTATATGGAAATGGCGGACAGACAGGGGATTTAGTTGGTGGCGCCTCTCAAGGATGGTTTATTAGTACAAAGGCGTATGAAGATGATCGTAAGCGTGCAGCAGTAGTCGATCTATTTAATTTCATTACATCTGAAGAGATTTTGCTGCGCATTGTCGCGGCTACCGGTCAACCGCCAGCAAAAGGAAAATTAGCGGATCTTCCAGATTATCTTGCAGCTGGACATAAATTAGTTGCGGATGCTACCGCTGTTGATATGCCAATTAACGACCGTATTGTACCAGAGGCATTTACTCATATTCGTGAAAGCGTCCCTTCGATCGTAAATGGAACAAAAACGGGTGAGCAAGTTATGAAAGAGGCTGCTGCACTAGAATAGTAGATGCTAGATCAATGTTCAACTGTATAGAATACTTCCTTTGTTTAGCTAGGATGATGAATAGATGATATGAATCACCAGTGGGGATCCCCCGACCTCACTGGTGGAAAACTTCTTAATAATTGTGAGCTAAACTAATTATAAAGCAAAAAAGGAGCTTCTTATGAAGGGCGATAGACGTTATATATTTCTTTTCTTATCACCTGCCTTCCTAATTATGGGACTTTTTTTATACTATCCGTTTTTTGAAAATTTGAAACAAAGTTTCTATAAAACAGATGGATTTTTTAATTCAACCTATATTGGCTTTGATAATTATACGAGACTCTTCAACGATGAAATCGCTAGAGGAGCAACATTGAATTCGTTTGAACTAATGCTGTATGTCGCTATTTTTCAGGTAGGGATTGCCTTAGTCCTAGCGATTATGGTTAATTCTATTAAACGTGGAGCAGCTTTCTATCGAATCACCTTTTTCTTTCCAATTGTTATTTCTGGTGCAGCGATTGGGTTGCTTTTCACACTAATTTATAATTATCGCAATGGTTTACTAAATGAAATTTTAGTAAAATTTGGTTTTGAACGCGTATTATGGCTTACGGAACAATCTTCACTTTACATGGTTGCGATTCCAACTGTTTGGAATTATGTTGGCTTTTATTTTGTTATTTTTTTAACTGCGATTCAGAAAATTCCTCAAGACTTTTATGAAGCAGCGGAGTTAGAAGGAATTACAGGCTTCCAAAAGATGACGAAAATTACGATCCCGCTTATCCTTAGTGATTTAAAAACATGTTTAATTTTGGCTATTACTGGGGCTTTGAAGATTTTCGAACTTGTCTACATTATTACAAAGGGAGGACCAGCCAGATCTTCGGAAGTTCTCGGAACATATATGTATCAGAAGGCATTTGTCGATTCGGCAATGGGATATGGAGCGACTTTAGCTGTCTTTATGGTAGTGATTGGGCTTTCGTTAGCTTTTATTACGAATAAGCTGCTTAAGAGTGATGATTTAACTTATTAAGTTTGAAATGTGGTGATGTGATTTGACGATAAAGGATAGGAAGCAGCTCACTTATTGGGAAAGGTTTCAGAACAGTTTTTTTTCAAAATCAAAGTGGGGGAAGCTATTCATCTATATTTGCTTAACGATCTGGTCGCTAACAACAATCTTCCCATTAGCATGGGTTGTCTTAAACTCATTTAAACAATCTAGGCAAATAATAACCGATACATTTAGTATTCCAACCGATCCAACATTGCAAAATTATTTAAATGCTTTTCAAACTGTTAATATTGGTAAGAGCTATTTAAATAGTCTCATCATGTCTAGCTCGGTTGTCTTTTTCGTTCTCCTTTTCGGTGGAATTGCTGCGTTTGCGATGGCAAGAATGAAATTTAAATTGAGGAGTACGCTGCAAACACTTCTGATTGCAAGTTTACTCATACCTGCATTTGCCACGATTGTCCCCGTCTATAAAATGATGATCAAGCTGGATCTAGTTAACACCTATTGGGGTTTGATAATTCCTCAAACCGCAGGAAATCTACCATTTGCGATTCTCGTCATTAGTGCGTACATGGCAACGATTCCGCGAGAATTGGAAGAGGCGGCTGTTATGGATGGATGTAGTCGAGTCAAGATGTTTCTGAATGTCATATTGCCAATCTCATTGCCTTCATTTGCTACAGTCGGTACATTTGTATTTTTATGGTCTTATAATGATCTTTTCTCCTCGCTCATCTTAGTATCGCAGGAAAAAGTAGCCCCGATTGTCGTATTATTAGCAAATGTGAGCTCCCAATATGGGACTGATTATGGACTGATGACAGCAGCGATTGCGATGACAGTTATCCCTGTGTTAATTGTTTATTTACTTGCCCAGAAGACCTTTGAAAAAGGGGCAACTGCTGGAGCAATTAAAGGGTAATAGGAGTCATTTGTTCCGATTTAAAAAAGATAATCACTATTTTTATGAGCTGATTATCTTTTTTAATTTATTCAAGAAACGAGCTTTAATCCGATTGCGGCTGTTAAGACCATTATGATAAAAACAATTCTTCTCCAATCTTTTGATTCACCATAAAAAACCATCCCTAATATCGCTCCACCTGAAGCACCAATCCCTGTCCAAATGGCATAAGCTGTACCCATAGGCAGTGTCTTCATTGCATAAGCAAGAAATAGAAAACTTGCACCAAAGCTAAGAAATAATAGGACTAGGGATTGCCAATTCCTATCTTTATGAAATTTATTAATCATAGTAACCCCAACCATTTCAAATAGCCCAGCGAAGATCAACGAAACCCATGCCATTAAGACTCAGCTCCTTCCAGCTCTTTGTCTTTTGTCACTAATTTCAAGCCAATTACTCCTGCTAATAAAAGTAAGATTAGAAGTATTTTGGCTACTTTAATTGGTTCTCCAAAAAAGATAATTTCCGATAATACAGTTCCAGCTGTCCCCATTCCAACAAAAATCGCGTAGACTGTTCCAACGGGTAGCTTTCGTCCAGCCATTATCATTAAATAAAAGCTGATGATAATCGAAATAACAGTGCCAGTCCAAGTCCAAAAATCATTTGCATGCTTCAAGCCAATCACCCAAAAAACTTCAAAAAAAGCAGCAATAAATACTTTACTCCAATTTGTATTCATTTAAATAACACCACCGTAATCATTTTTTTTAAAAAACAAAAAGCCCAAAGAGATAACTGCTAAACAGTTTCTCCCAGGCTTTTATCCTTCCGTGACACAGCGAAATGCTGTGAGTTTTCTCTCGGACCAGACCAACATACTTATTGCGGAACCCTAGAAAACATTTCTTTTATACTATTAATTTAAATTATACGTATATTTGAAACCAATTCAAGCATAAATACAGAGAAAGATGAGCCTTTTTACTTTGAATTAAAGGAAAGTTACATGAAAATCTCACTAAGATGAAACCTTTTCCTTTAAAACGAAGTAAAGTTATATGAAGCTTTCCTGATAAGCGAATCTCCTATAATGAGCAAGAAGTGTATCCTCTGCTTATTCAAATTTCTAGAGAGGATAAAGATTAGTATCTTAGCACATTGTGGTTTTACATTTTTGTAAGAAAAGGAAAAGCGACCGAATTTTGGTATAATGATTTTACACCAACTGGTAGATTTTACTTAGAAAAAATCTATGGTGATATAACAAATTTCAAAGAGTAGTGAATGAATCTATTTGATAGTGGAAGGGTAGGAAATGAATGTCGAATGAATCAGTATTAGGAAAAGAGCGCATTGTCACGTTAGATATTATCAGAGGCTTTGCCATATTGGGTATATTCTTGGTGAATATGCCGTCGTTTACTGGAAGTGAATTCATGGTTTATACAGGAGCGGATAAAACAATTCGAATGTTATTTGATATGTTTATCCAAACGAAATTTTATACCATTTTTTCCTTTCTATTTGGACTTGGATTTTATATTTTTATGACACGAGCGGAGGCTAGGGGAGAGAAGGTATTCCGGTTATTTTCCAGAAGACTGCTTGTTTTACTGTTATTTGGTGTCCTACACCTTGTATTGCTTTGGAAAGGTGACATTCTTCATACATATGCGATTATGGGGTTCTTTTTACTATTGTTTTACCGTCGTAAAGCAAAAACAGTACTCATCTGGGGGATCATTCTCATCCTTTCGTTTCAATTTTTACTAGGAACTTCCGCATTATTTGCCTATATCGGTGAACAATTCGATGAATCGCTAAATTTTACAGAGCAAATACGTGAGGAAACTTTAGCTGAAGGGAAGGTTACGCTTGAAGCCTATACAACTTTGTCTTACAGTGAACTGTTAAAATGGCGTATTCCAAACGAATTGAAGAGCGTAATCGGGAACATCCCTTTAACCTTACCTGATATCCTTGGGATGTTTTTAGTAGGCTTATTTGTTGGGAAAATCAATTTATTTCGTAGGGTAACTGAATTGAAACGAAAGCTTCGCATCACGCAGATCATTACATTGTTACTCAGCTTACCTCCGCTAGTTGCGATTGCTATGAGTTATGCAAAGCTTGAAGATGTGATATTTATGAACAGTTTAGAAAACTATTTTCTCGTTCATTTTAGTGGATTTACTTTATCAATCTTTTACATTGTTACAATTGCACTCCTGTTAGAAAAACAAACATGGCAACGTATATTAAATCCATTCCGCTATGTCGGTCAAATGGCACTGTCAAATTATTTATGTCAAACACTTTTTGGTGTGATTATATTTTATGGTTTCGGTTTGTATGGACAAATATCATTAGCAGCAGGACTCTTGTATTCTATTATTTTTTATTGTCTACAAATAATTCTTAGTTCTTTTTGGCTAAAGAAGTTCCGATTTGGTCCTTTTGAATGGTTATGGCGTGTGATGACATATGGCAAGGTGCAACAGTTCAAAAAAAACTCACCTTAAGAAAAGACTCTAATAAAAAAGAACCTCCAATTTTATTTATGTGAGTAGCTCAGTTCTTATGGAGAAATATTTGAGATAACATACCAATTTTAACACCAAATTGCATAGTGATTTGGTGTTATATTTTTGTCGTTATTACAATGTTCATGCTCAATATAGATATGAAATAACATACTAAAATAACAGAGGAATAATAATTGTTGTCAATTTTGAAATTAGAAATTTTAAAATGGGTGTCAAAACTATGCTAATTATACTGCCTTTTAAAAGGAGTGAAAAATATCAATCAAAATATATTAAATTAAAACACGAGATAAATTTTTGCAATACGAGTGTAATGTTATATATTAAAATTGTTAAGAGATCTTTTTTTTATGTCTGTAATACATTATGAAAGTGAATTATTCCATTAAATGCTTAATAATTTAGGAGGAATCACAAATGACATTCTATAAAGCTTTATATCCTTTTTATGATAGGATTTTTCCATTGAATCAGAGTGCGGAATCCTTCTTTGTCGACCTTTTTAAAAAAGGAGAATCAATCCTAGATATTGGGGCTGGTACAGGAAGTATGGCTATTGCACTTGCGGAAAAGGGACTAAAGGTAACAGCAGTAGAGCCTGAACTAGAAATGGCCAATACGATCCTATCTAAAGCAAGCACCAAAGGTGTGTCAGTAACAGTAGAAACAAACACGATGGAGGAAATTGAAGACCTTACCGAAAATTATGATGGCATCATGTGTATTGGAAATACGCTTCCTCATTTGCAAAGTATAGAGGAGATAGAAAACTTCCTCAAAAGTTGCTATTTGAAGTTAAATCAAGGTGGAAGATTGACTTTGCAAACCGTTAATTTCGAAAGATTCTTTGCTAGCTCTGATTTTTCATTCCCCATTATCTCACAGGAGGATTTTAAGTTTGAACGAAAATATGAAAGTAAAGGAGAAAAGATTCTTTTTACTACGACGTTAACTAGTTCAGAAACCATCTCAAATAGTATTCCTTTATTCCCTGTTACGTCTAAGCAAATCCTTCCTTTACTAAAGAGTATTGGATACAAAGAAATAAAGCTATTCGGAAACTTTATGGGGGCGGATTATTCAGTAGATTCCCCTGCTATGATTGTTGTAGCAAGCAAGATTAACTAGGATGGGGCAACACAGCTGTCCTTGTGTGTTAAAGCCTTGGGAATATGATAGAGCCTATAGATAGGGTTAAAAGAAAGGAGTATTCAAATGGCGGAAATATACTTAGATAATAGCTCAACAACGAAACCATATCCAGAAGTAGCAAGGAAGGTAGTGGACATGCTTACAGAAGCGTATGGCAATCCTTCATCCTTGCACCGCCTTGGAAGAGATAGTAAGCAGGAGATAGAAAAAGCCCGCCAAATTATCGCCGATTCTTTTAGTGTGGCTACTGATGAAATTTACTTTACCTCAGGTGGGACTGAGTCTGATAATCTTGCTATTATAGGTGCTTGTCATGCAAATTCTCACAAAGGTAAACGAATCGTGACAAGTGTCGCCGAACATCCTGCTGTTACAAAAACAGTACGGAACCTTAAAAGACAAGGATGGAATGTGAAATATATACCTGCACCAGGAGGCCAACTTGATTTAGATGAACTGGAAAAGACAATAGATGAAAAGACGGTGCTTGTAAGTGTAATGCTGGTAAATAATGAAATTGGCAGTATCTTCCCAGTCAATGAAGTTAAACAAATGATTACAAGAAAGAATTCTCCAGCCATTCTCCATTGTGATGCCGTACAGGGATATGGAAAAATCGACTTTACGGCTGCTAGCTTAGGTGCTGACCTCATCAGTATTAGTGCGCATAAAATACATGGAGTTAAAGGGGCAGGGGCACTTTATGTTAAAAATGGAACAAAGATGTTTACAAATATGTTCGGGGGCGGACAGGAACGTGGTTTGCGCTCAGGAACAGAAAGTACGCCACTAATTGCCGCTTTCGGCGAAGCTGTAAGAATAACCTTTGCCAATTTACAAACAGATATTATACATATGGCTGCATTGCGTGACTACTGTATTGATAGCCTTGCAGAGCAGCTCCCCAGAACAGTCATCCATTCAAGCAAACGAGGAGCGCCACACATCGTGAATTTTTCACTTCCGGAGTTTATAAATCGAGAAGTGTTACAATACCTTGATGCCAAGAATATTTACATCTCTAGTGCAGCTTCCTGCAAATCCAACCACACTCGTGGCCCCTCTATGCTAGAGTCATTAGGATTAAGTAGAGAACTTGCTAATAGTGCTCTTCGAGTCAGCTTTTCACATATGAATACAAAAAGTGAAGTGGATGCCCTATTAAAGGCGTTAGTTGAGTACTGTCGATATTAATCATAAAGGATTAAGCAAAAGCCAGACCAGTGTTTGCATTTGCTTTAATCCTTTTTCTTTTGCTTTGAAAAGATATTTTTAAATAAATGGCTTTGTAAAAGGATAATATTGATTTTGTACCTGCTGATTGGAGCGGAAATCAATAGCCAAGATTAACTGAGACACCCATGCAAAAAAATTTGCACCATGGGGTATGGAAATAAGCTGTTTTAGCTATCATTAATTTCTCATTATTTTTCAAAAATTTATTTTCAGGGTCGCCTTTTAATTAGATAAATTGTATATTAGTGAAAAGTTAGGATAAAGAAAAGCACATAAGCTAAATGGGTAAGCTATTAAGCTGATGGAATTTCCAAATAAGCTCAGCTATATTTATTTTAAAAACAATGAACTTTCTTCTACGGTAATTACTCTTATAAGGGAGAGGTGAGGGCATGAATGCTGTTCGATTGGTGAGAAAAGCGAAAAAGGGCAGTAAAGAAGCAATGCTCCAGTTAGTTATGGCTGAAAAGGATGCTTATTATAAGCTTGCTCTCACTTATATGGGGAATTCTCACGATGCCATGGATGCGATGGAGGATATGATCGTTAAGCTATATGAAAATATTACTCAGCTTAGGGAGGATGCAGCTTTTTACCGTTGGAGTAAAACGATTCTTGTGAATGGTTGTAAAAGCTTGCTTCGTAAGCGGAAAAAGCTGGTGCTTATGGAGAATTTGCATGTTGGTAATGAGAGCGAACTAGATCTTGAGCTGACTAGTAATCCATATATAAGTAGTGAACAATGTATGGACATACAAGCTATGCTATTACATGTTAATGAGTACCAAAGAGAAGCGATTGAGCTTAAATACTTCCATGATCTTGATTATCAAACAATAGCAGATATCACAAATGTTTCAATAGGGACAGTTAAATCAAGAATTTTTCAAGGCTTGAAAAAGCTAAGGGATTATTATGGGGGTGACGCCGATGAATAATGTCGAGAAACAACTGTCAGATGAGAAGGATCGCCTGAACTCTATAACAGCACCAGAGGATCTAGAAATGAGGTTAAGGAAGGTCTTAAATGCTGCTCCAGAAAACACTAAGCAGAAGCGAAAAACAGTTATTTGGAAGCTAGCAGCGGTTGTTATATTTTTCATGGTTTTTGCAACTTATCATTTTAATGCTTTTGCATTTTATGGGAAGAAGTTATTCGGATTTGATGAAGTGATGACTACTGGCACGTTAAAAGAGCTAAATGATAAGGGAATGGGACAAATCGTAGAAAAAAAGACGATACTAGAAGATGGAACAGAGTTAATGATTAACGGAATTATGACAGATGCCAATCAATTGATTATGTATTATACATTATCAAATCCAAACGGGGTCGAGGACGACAATTTTAGACTTTCAAAAATAACTGGTTTTTTAACAGATTCTATTGTAGGAGGGGGCATGTCATTAATGAATGATGATCAGACGGAGATGAAAGGGACAATGTCATTTGATCCCGTAAGTCCATTTTCAAAGAAATTAACATTGCATTACTTGGAGCAAGTACAAAATAACAGGATGATAGAAGGAAGTATTTCTTTCCCTTATAATCCAAGCAAAGCAATGCAAACGCAAATTAAACAATCGATAAGGAAAACGGTTAAAGTAGACAAAGGGAAAATTACATTTAATTCAATTACAGCTACACCGACATCGTCAGTGATTGAAGGAGCATTGAATGTAGAGAACTTCGATCGCGTTCGTTTGGGGTTAGACGAAATCCAATTAATTGCTAATGGAGCACCAATTCCTATAGTGGGTAGTGGCATTCAATCTTCCCTTATTGGAAGAAAGTTTGATATACGTTATGATGCATTACCAGAACCTTTAGAATCACTTGAACTTGTAATGAAGAAGTTTGTCGGCTATCAAAAGCTTGAAGAAAAGATATCTCTCACTACCATTAGCGACGAAGCTATTCATATTGGTGGCAAAGAAGTATGGATAAAGGATGTATCAAAGACTTCACAAGGAATTGAAATAACAATCGCGACAGATGATGATGTTATGCTTGATGAAGTATCAATAGAAGTAAAAAATATGGAAACTCCTTTAAGAACAACAGTAAACCAAATTGAAGTAAAGCAAGAAAATGGACGAATAATGAAGGAGCGCACGCTGTTATTTGATTCATTCGTAGCACCAGAATACCTTTTGATAGAAGGTATGCATTATATGAAGACATATAATAAAACGATTAAGATTCCAGTTAATTAGGGTCTCTGTGGAAGTACTTAGCATAAATTATCAAAAAAATCTTTTGCTTAAATTATAAAATATGAATATAGAGGTGTTTAGGAATGGATTATTTTGAAAGAATACAAGACTCAATTGAATACATTGAAAAAAACTTGCAAGACGAATTGAATATTATCGAAATTTCTGCAAAATCTTGTTTTTCAGCTTTTCATTTTCAGCGACTTTTTCAAGCGATTACGGGATTTTCTGTGCAACAGTACATAAGAAGCAGAAGACTTTCTGAAGCTGCTGTTCTACTGAAAGAAACGAAAAAGAACATATTAGAAATAGCAGTATCTTTTCAATATGGTTCCCAAGAAGCATTTACGCGGGCTTTTGTTAATTATTTTGGTATAACTCCGGCTCAATATCGAAAAACAGAAACTATTGTAATACAGCAGGCCAAAATTAATTTTTTGGATTATAAAAATAGGATGAAAGGAGATATAAGCATGAATAGACCTGAAATAACCTTATTAAAAAAGATACATATAATCGGTTATGAATACAAAACAAATTTAAATAACGAAAAATACTTCGCAGAAATCCCAGTATTTTATTTTGATTTTGGAAGAAATGAATATTATCAGCGAATTCCTAAGAAAATTGCCCCTAATATGGCATACGGTATATCAACTCATTTTCATGATGATGGTCATTTTTCATTTATTATTGGAGAAGAAGTTCAGGAATTTAATACAGAATTAGAGAGTGGTTTTGTAAATTTTGAAATTCCAGAGGGTAAATATGCTGAATTCAAAGTCAATGGGACCGCTGATTTAGTTCAAAACACTAGAAGATATATCTATGGAACATGGCTACCTAACTCAAATTATGAAAGAAAAGATGGACCTGATTTTGAGATTACTGATGTTATGCATTCAATATTTCCAAATGAAATGAAAATGAAGATCTACATTCCAATTAAGGAATAGTTAAGGAGGGTACAATATGAATTTAGACATGGTTTTTGGAAACTTCCCAGTATTGGAATCTGCAAATCTAGTATTAGGAAAAATCGAAGAGGTGCACCTACAGGAAGTGTTTATGATTTACGACAACGAAAATGTATTTAACTATTGTGGGATCATTCCTAAACATAACATACAAACGGTAAGTAAAATGATTGGCCATTTTGATAGAGATTATTATAAAAAAAGTAGAATAAAGTGGGGGATTTTTCAAAGGAATCAAAATAATAAGTTGGTAGGAATTATTGAATGTATGGACATTAATCAAAAAGTGAACATGGTTTCTATCGGTTATTTTTTGGCAGAGAACTATTGGGGTAAGGGCATAGCAACTGATTCAGTTCGTATGTTAATAAAATTTTTATTTGAAGAAGTTAATGTAAACAGAATTCAAGCAGAAGTAATGCCCGCAAATGAGGTTTCAAAGAAAGTCCTCTTAAAAAACGGTTTTATAAAAGAAGGATTGTTAAGACAAGCTTCTTTATGGTCTGGTAAAGGAGTAGTCGATTTAGAAATATACGGCATCCTGAAAGAGGACTACAACAGTCATTAGAAAGTATTTTTGAATACATACGGGCAGTAACTCGTTATTTGAAAAAGAGCTTACTCTTATTGAACAGTGCTGCTCTCAACTTTTAAATTAGCCATCTTTCCCCTGCGTTGCCTTCATAAGTTGTTTCCCCTTATTATCATGTCATACATTTCTAGAGCCAAAAATCCTCTCTCTTTAAGAAAAAAAGTAAATAAATATTCAATCACTATTTGACAATGATTCTCATTTTCATTAATATAGTAATTGACCACGTTGAGAATCATTATCATTGATAATATTGTAATTTGAATGGCGAAGAAATATCATAAACTATAATGGAGGAGAAATATATGCGATCCATGCTCGTTATAGGTGCAGATCATTTAGGAACGATTCCCCAAAAGTTAACATCCATAGGATTTGATCAAGTTTTACATATTAGTGGTAGAAAAGTTCAAATGGTTAAAAAAGCAATCCCCGAAAATATAAGTTTCATTCTTGTTTTAACGGATTATGTGAACCATAATCTTTCCACAGTTATAAAGAAGCAAGCTAAAGATCAATCTATTCCGATTTTTTTTGCGAAGCGTTCTTGGTGTTCCATTTATAAAACTCTTAAGCATATTGCATAAAAGGGCTAAGTCTTATAGGATGGTACAATCTATTTAGACCTATTCCAGTATTTATTGCGTTTGCTTTAGGGGATTCTGCATGTTCAAATTGTAAAAAGGCCGAAAAAGTATTGGGGAATCGGAGCGAAGCAATTGTAAGTATTATAATATTTCCAATGATAATGATTATTAATCTTGTTTATTTTTAAGGTAAGATACGAGGTGAGTGACATGCAATCTACAGAAATCTCCACAGGGCGATGGATGGATCAAATTATTGTAAAGCTGCATTCAATAGAATATTGGGAATATAATGGTGAACAGAAGTTGATGCATCAGCTCATTCAAACACATGCTTTATTTATTGCTATAGAGGGAGAAGCCCTATTAGAAATTGACAAGGAACAATTTGAGGTGGGCAAACTTATTGCGATAACCTGTTCGCCTGGACAGACCTTAGGACTTTTACAAGCGAGCCAAGATTTTAAGGGATATGTTATTTTCTTCTGGATATATGAGGATGATCAGAATTATTGTTTACAAATGAGTAAAAATATCCGCCCTTTTTTAAAAGAGAAAAGGCTGAAAATTCCCGAAAAAGCCGCCTTTCTTTGTCACGAACTATTCGAAGGGTGGATGTCGAATAAGGGAATGTGTAAATTTCGCTGTCAAATTGATTTTCAAGAAATTGTGTTTCTAATCATCTCGCATCATTCTATTGAAAAGGAAAAGATGTACTTATCTTTAGTAGGTGCGAAGCAATATATAGAAGAAAATTATATGAAGGACATAACGATTCAACAGCTAGCCGAGCTCGTTAAACTAAGTCCAAAATATTTTGCGGATTTATTTAAGAGAAAGTTTGGGAAGACAGTGATGGAGTATGTCTCTGAGCTTCGGCTACAAGAGGCAAAGTGCCATATGCATAAAGGAAAGATGAAAATCCGTGAAATTGCACATAAAGTAGGCTATTCAGATGAATTTTATTTTAGTAGGAAGTTTAAGAAGGAGATCGGTCTAACTCCATCAGGCTATATAAAGCATTCTAAAAGGCGAATTGTTGCTTATTCAACGGATGTATTAGGTCATTTATTACCTATAAATTTAATTCCGTATGCCGCTCCGCTGCATCCTAAATGGACATCGTATTATTATCAAAATTTTCGCAGGGAAATTCCTGTTCATTTAAGTGCATACCGAATCAATGAAGATTGGCAGAAGAATATTAATTGTTTAGAGAGTTTAGCGGCAGATATAATCATTGCTTCGGATTCTATTCAAGCTTGTGAAAAACAAGAGCTCGAACAATTAGGAAGGGTTATTTATATCCCTTCAAGAATGAGCTCTTGGAAGAAGCAATTTCTTTATCTAGCTAATCAGCTTCAGGAAAAGTGGCAAGCAGAGCAATGGTTGAAGTCATTTACAATGAAAATGGCAGATGCACGCGTGCATCTGCAACAAAATCATGCCAATACTAGTGTAGTAGTTGTACGTATGGTTGGTGATAAACTTTATAGGCAATCAAATGATTCCCTTATAGACTTTCTATTTAATGATCTGCAGCTAACTCCTGCGTGTTCAGGTAAGATAGTCAGTTTTCAGCAAATAATGTTAGAAGAACTTCATGCTCTACAAGCAGATTATATATTTATGCTAATTCGACAGGATAATATTACAAGATCCTATTGGAGAGCTCTACAAGTAGATGCTCGTTGGAAAAGGCTTCGTGCTGTTCAAAGACAAAATGTAAAACTTATTACGTCAGATCCTTGGTTGGAAAATTCCCCCCATGCCTACTTAAGAAAGCTGGAGCAAGTGATAATATCTTAAAGTGGGAAAACATTGTAAAGGAATATGAAATGGAGCATCTTTAAGCTGGACCCCCCGACTTAAAGATGCTCCTTTAATATTTCACAAACATATGCCCACTCACTATGCCTTTGCTTTAAATAATAAATAGACAAAATACGGTACGCCGATAATAGCGATAACAATTCCAACCGGCATTTCCGCAGGTAAAACAATTGTTTTTGCAATAAAGTCTGCAATTATGACAAGGGCTGAACCAACAAGCCCGCTAATTGGTAAAATATATCGATGCTGTGAGCCGACAAGCCGGCGTGCAATATGAGGGGACATTAAACCAATAAAGCCGATGCTTCCTGACACTGAAACGCAGGTTGCTACTAAGGCTACACTTGTTAATAGTAAAATAAGCTTCTGTTTCTCAGTTTTGACACCTAGCCCTTTAACAGCCGTTTCCTCTAGCTGAAATAAATCGAGCAAGCGAGACTTAAAGATAATAATAGGAACAAATAGTAGAAACCAAGGAACAATTGTAAGGATAAAATACCAGTTTGCATTCCATATCGATCCAGTAATCCATATAGTCGCCATTTCAAAATCAGTTGCTTTCATTTTTAAGGATAAATAAAGTGAAATGGCTCCAAAACCAGTCCCGATTGCAATTCCAATTAAAATAAGTCTTTGTGGGTCGAGACGTCCTCTTTCCCATGCTAATGTGAAAATAACGATGGATGCAATCATGCCACCGATAAAACCGAATAAGGGCATTAAAATGGCCGCTGCCCAACCTTCAACTGTCGTATTGCCAAGAAAGAAAAACATGAAAATGACAATTGCTAGGCCTGCTCCTGCGTTAATGCCGAGAATGCCAGGATCAGCAAGTCCGTTTTTAGAAATCGCCTGGATAACAGCTCCAGCAATAGCAAGACCAAAGCCAACGAGAGCCCCAATGATAATCCGTGGCAAGCGGAATTCTAAGATAACAAGATCAAGATCAGCGCTTGTTTCAAGTCGCAATAATGTATTCCAAACATCTTTAAACGCAATCGGAAATGTTCCGCTAACAAGACTTATATAAGTAAATAGGATACAGAGAAGGATCAAGCCTGCTGCAACCCAGTAAAATCGTGTTCGCTCACGCTTAAGCATGACTTCTCCCTCCATTTCGTTTAATTAAATAAAGGAAGAAGGGAATTCCAATAAATGAAGTAACGACACCAATTGGTGTTTCAAATGGATAATTCAAAAATCGGCTTCCTAAATCAGATAATACTAAAAATAGTCCACCAATAATACCAGAGCACGGAACGATCCAACGGTAATCTGAACCAACAAGAAACCGAGTTATATGTGGAACTAATAGCCCAACAAAGGCTATTTTTCCAGCTAGTGCAACAGCAATCCCTGTCAAAATAGAGACGGTCACCATTGTCAATATTTTGACCGTTCTTGTTTTCTCGCCTAAACCAATGGCCACTTGGTCCCCTAAAGATAAAATCGTAATCGATTTGGATAAATATATCGCGAGAAAAATTCCTACTATTGCAAAAGGAATGCTTAGTTTAATAAGAGTCGGATCAAGTTGATGAAGTCTCGCATTATACCAAAAGCTAACATTTTGCGAGGTTTGAAAATAAATTGAGAAAGCGGACGCTAAACTGCTTAGAAAGGTTCCGATAATTGTTCCGATAATGGCTAGGCGAACCGGTGATAATCCATTTGGAAGTATGGAAGCAAGACCAAAAACAATCGAAACACCAAATGCCGAACCGATCAATGAGAACATGATAAGCTCTAGTGAAGTAGAATTTGGTAAAAAGACCATACAAAGTGTAATGAAAAACGCAGATCCATCAGAGACGCCCATAATGGAAGGGGATGCAAGATAGTTTCTTGTCATCCCCTGCATAAGTGAGCCAGAAATAGCTAAAAAAGAACCGATTAAAAATGTACCAACTGCTCTTGGAATGCGAGAGTGAACAATAATTTGATGATCCACATTATCACGATCGAATGATAAAATGGCGTCAATGATTGTATGGCTAGAAATCGATTTTGCCCCAAATAAAATGGAGAATGTTGCAAAAAGTAAAAAGGCAAAGGGCGAAATAATAAGTAACCATTTTGCAGTTGAAATTTTTGAAGCCTTCATTTATTATTCACCTTCTATTACTTTGCGAACTTTTCAATTACTGCTTTTAAAAGGGCTTCTCTACTATAGAGAGGACCTCCCTCAAGGATTGGGTCAATCGCATTGACATATACTTTATCTTCCTTTACAGCTCTGAGACTTTGCCAAATTGGATTATTCTGCAAATCCTCAAGGGCATTCCCTTCATCTACATTAGATGACTCTTCAAATTGGACAAAAATTCGATCTGGGTTCATCTCAGTAATTTTTTCTAGTGGAATCATTTCTTGAGCAGGTGCTGCCTTTACTTCTTCTGGTGCAGTGAATCCTAAGTCATGATAGAAAACGGTATTTAGAAAAACATTATCTGGATAAATAAAGAGATTACCACTTCGAATGCGTATAGCCAATATTTTTTCACTTTCAATAGCGTCACTTATTTTCTCTTTCGCTTCTGCTACATGTTTCTCATATGCTTGTATTGCTTCTTTTGCCACATCTTGTTTTCCAGTTAGTTCAGCTAACACCATTAAATTATCTACCCCATGCTCTGATATATGTGAGATTGGAATCATCGGGGCAAGCTTTTGTAACTTTTCTTTCGTTTCTTCAGGGAATTTCGTGCTTACTAAAATGACATCAGGTTTTAATTGTAAAATAGCTTCTAAATTCGGTTGAGTTTTTTCTCCTATAGGTGTTGTATCACTAAAAAGTGTTGAGAAGATTTTTGGAAATTCTCCGCCTGTCGTATTAGCTCCGATTGGCTTCACTCCCAATAGCATTGAATCTTCCATCGCTTCAATCGCACCGACAATGACAATTTTTTCGACCTTTTCTGGTACGGTATATTCTTCACCGAGATGGGTAATAACACGTGTTCCATCTCCGGTTGCTTCTTCTTTTCCTGCTTCATCAGCTTTTGCGGATTCCTCAGTTACAGGTTTCTCTTCCTTTACATTTTCTTTCTCATTATCTTTCTGGCATGCTGCTAGAACAAGAAGTAAACAACCTACTAGAAAAAATGATAATAGCTTACGCATACTCATTTGAGCCCCTTCCAAATTTTTAATTGATAACACTTATCAATTAAAAGTATATCGGCAATTCAAACGATAGAACATGGACAATAGCCAGTTTTTATACTGGACGAAAGGCAGGATAGAGAGATAGACAGAGCCCTTGTCCCGCTCTTGACGATCCCCTAAGGGATTAGTTTATGATTAAATTTGAGGTGATTGTGATGTTGATAAATGAGGTTTGCAAAAAATGCCTACTGACAAAAAAAGCAATAGAATATTATGAGAGACAAGGATTAGTGAAGCCGAAAATCGAGGGAAACGGCTATCGGAATTATTGTGATAACGATGTAGCTCTATTAAAAGAAGTATCTGTCTTAAGAAGATTGGGATTAAGTATAGCGGAAATAAAAAATGTTTTTGCAAGTAGCAATAAGCCTTTAGCTTTATCAAAATATAAGTACTTACTGTCCTTGAAGGAAGAAAAGATTATTGCGCAACAAAAAGGACTTGAACAATTAATTGCAAACTATGATATTGAAAATGGGATAAAATATATGAATTCTCATCTTGATCATTTTTTTTCAGTGAAGGAAAAATTAGTCCATTCTTTTCCTGGATCCTTCGGGATGTACTTGTCCATTCATTTTGACCAGTTTTTAAATGTGAGAGTCGATAGTGTTGAGAAAAAAGCGGCATACGAAGAAATTGTTCGATTTCTAGATAATGTAAATATGAGTAAAGAAATGAGAGAGTATCTGGAGGAGCTTCTTCCTTTAATGGACAAAGAAGAAATGAAGAATATGGACCAATCACTTTTAAACTCAATTGAAGATATGGATAATTATGTGAAGGATAATAAAAAAAGCTTGGAAGAGTATATTAAATTCCGTACTTCGGAAAAGTATAAAGAAACGGCAGCATATAAAATACAAAAATTAATCGTAGAATTTCAGCAAAGCAATGGATATGAAGAAATTTTTTTAACAAATCTCAAAATATTGAGCGAACCGTATCGAGAATATAGTAAAAAACTCAATGATGCGAATGAATTCTTAATTAAGAAATATCCGCAATTTAAAAAATTTGTCTAACTTAAATGTTTTAATAAACAATTATGAAATTAACTCAATTAAATACAAATATGAAAAAGGACTGGCTTCTACTTGTTAATAGAGGCTAGTCCTTCTAACATTTTTCAACTTATATTTTAATAGGTTGGAAGTGGGCAGGCCCAAGACCGTTTCTTGGTCGAGAGATGCTTCTTTTAATTTAATATATGAATCAATTTCATCATGCCTTTAAAACGAATTTTAGTAATAATATTAGCGAAAAATGTTCGTCTTAAGCTAAGAAATAAACATTTATCCTTCATGAATGAAATAATAATCGTATTTATTCCGGCTGAAATTGAATTAACAATATTGTTTTTTAGTAAAAAAAGGAATTTAAGCTAAAAATTTTTCATTTTTTTGCTTGAACGCAAAGCCAGTAATCGAGTCAAATCAATGGAAAAATCCTCTGAAGTGACACACAAAGTCAATAATTGAGTCAAATCAATGGAAAAATCCTCTGAAATGACACGCAAAGTCAGTAATCAAGTCAATTACTCATTTCGATATTTTGGGGAGGTACTCTCTTTTTGCATCTCAAAATCCTTATGCCCATAAGGCTCTGAATTATGAAATTCAATCATATAAAAAAGCAAATGATAATGTAAATTTATTCCTTCTCTAAATCTCCACATTTTATCTATTACTGAAAAATACTGAAAAGGCGAGGGGAAAATAGGTTGGAGCAGTCATGAATCTATTATGATAAGAAATCCCCCGTGTACATTGTTAATACCCGGTGCTACAATTTACTTGAAAAGTAACACGATTTTTATGCTAATGGGGATACCGTTAATTTGCCATAGAATACTCCTTTTAAGGTGATTAATCTATTGCTTAGTATCCTTAAATCGGAAGCATGCCCTTTTACAGCAATTAATTCTAAACAATTATGATGATCGATATGCAGGTGGGTTGTAGCTAATATATTCGCATGATAATCATGTTGAATGTCTAGCATTTCATTTACTAGTTGATTTTGATGATGATTATAAAAGAGTAAAATGGCTCCAGCGACAATTTCTTTGTCATTTGTGCAATTATGCTGAAGAATGGCATCGCGTACTAAATCACGTACTGCCTCAGAGCGATTTTGATATCCTTTTTCCTCAATAATCTGATCGAAATTTTGAAGTAATTTTTCATCCATAGAAACACCGAATCTAGTTAATTTATTATTCAAACAAATCCACTCCTAATTTTACAGAGAATTATTTTTAATCATCATATCAGAATTTACCTTTTAAAAGTAAATATCACAAGAATAATTCGGACGATATTTTTCCCTGAAGATTTTTACATTTTTTAAAAAGATCAGAATTTGAAAGGATAAAAGAAGATGTCAGAAAATTGTAAGAGACTTAAGAAAATACGAGGCAGTATGAATCAAGATGAACCTAATATGAAAGTAATTATCTTTATCTTGATAATAGCGAGTGTGATTTCAATTACTTTAGCCATTGGTATTGGGCCAATCTCTGTGCAGCCAATCATGGTTGCAAAAATAATTTTGAGCAAGTTGCCATTTTTAGCAAATAGTATTTCACCGACTTGGGAACAGCTAGATGAAAACATTGTTTGGGGACTTAGACTGCCACGGGTGCTGCTCGGCATGATTGTTGGCGCATCATTGGCGGTAACGGGTGTTGCCATGCAAGCTTTAATCCGTAATCATTTAGCAGATCCATTTATTTTAGGCGTATCTTCTGGAGCATCTGCGACAGCTACATTAGGTATGCTATTTGGCGTATTTGGTTTTCTCGGAACTTATTCACTTTCGATTAGCGCCTTTATTGGGGCGGCAGCTACGATTATTATCGTTTATACCATTTCGAGGGTGAAGGGGAGAATTAACATTACCCATCTCTTGCTTGCAGGTGTTGTTATTGCCATGATTATGGATGCTATTACGAATATTATTACGTTAAGTGCGCCAAATGCATTGGGGTTACATAATGCAGCATTCTGGATGTCGGGTAGCTTGGCTGGAGCGAAATGGGGATATTTAAAGCTTCCTTTTATAGTTGTTATTGTTTGTTTGATTTTTTTGATGATTAATTATCGTGCCTTAAATGCACTTTTATTAGGGGATGAAGCAGCTGTTACATTAGGGATCAACGTAGCAAATATGCAAAAGATATTAATCCTTGTTGCATCTCTATTAGCAGGTGTAACAATTGCTGTCAGCGGTTCTATTGGGTTTATTGGACTAATCGTTCCTCATATGACAAGATTATTCGTTGGCTCAGACCATAGGAGAGTTTTGCCTGTAAGTGCTTTATTAGGTGGAATATTAGTTGTTTGGACTGATGTAGTAGCACGATTGGTAATCGCCCCAGAAGAATTGCCAATCGGTATTTTAACAGCTTTAATAGGAGGGCCTTTCTTTATTTGGCTACTAAAAAGAAATTCAAAAGCATGATGGGGTGAAATGATGAGGTTACAGGTTGAAGATTTGAGTTTTTCGTACCATGAGAAAAAAATCATAGAAGATATTAATTTAAATGTGGCCCAAGGTGAGTTTGTTGGCATAATCGGCCCAAATGGAAGTGGAAAATCAACGATATTGAAGAATTTGTATCGGGCACTTAAGCCTGATTCAGGAGTAGCCTTTTTAGACGGTGAAGATTTATATAAAATGAAGGTGAAAAAAGCAGCCACAACAATCGGTGTTGTCGGGCAGGAAAATTTCATTCCTTTTGATTTTAAAGTTGAAGAGATTGTTGCAATGGGTCGAAGTCCGCATAAGGGTCTTTTTGACACGGATACGAAGGTAGATAAAGAGATTATTGCAAATGCCTTGAAACAAATTGGGATGGAGGATATGGCGAAGCGAAATTACTTGCAGCTTTCAGGTGGAGAGAAACAACGAGTTTTAATTGCAAGAGTTTTAGCGCAGCAGACTAATTTTCTACTATTAGATGAACCGACAAATCACTTAGATATCTATTATCAGCTGCAAATATTTGATTTAGTGAAAGGTTTAGGTGTTACGGTACTTTCAGCTATTCATGATTTAAATATCGCAGCATTGTACTGTGATCGGGTTTATGTATTAAAGGAGGGCGAAGTCTATAAGTCTGGTACACCAATTGAAATATTCACACCAGAAATCATTTTTCAGGTGTACGGTATTAACACTGATATTAGGATACATCCAATAACAAATAAGGTTTCTATCACGTATTTGCCGAAAATTTTAAATCAATCTAAAGGAGAAAAATAAAATGGCGAAAAAAGGATACATACTCTTAATATTAATCGTTTTATTACTAGCGAGCTGTAGTTCTAATTCGAGTGAAAAAGCTACTCAACCTTCAGAAAAAGAGAAGTCAACCGAATACAAAGCGCTAACTTTTAATAATTATGGAAGAGAAGTGGTTGTTAATAAAAAACCAACAAAGGTGTTGACCTTAGGACCGAATGCTACAGAGCTATTTATTGCTCTAGGGCTTGAAGATAAAATTATCGGAAATAGTTTAGATAATCATAGTAGAGGTGCTTTACCAGAATATAAGGAAGCTTATGCGAAGATTCCTGAATTAACTTATGGTTCTGCTACGAGAGAAGCGGTAACAACAAGTGGGGCAGACTTTATTTACGGAATCGATTGGGAATTTGGTGGAGAGGCGCTAGATGTTGAGGAATTAGCGAACTTCGGCATTACTACTTATATGAATAGTGCAACAACATTGGATGAAGTCTATCAAGAAATTCTAGATATAGGCACTATTTTCTCTATTGAAAATGTTGCGGAAGCATTTGTTGCTGATCAAAAGGCAAGAATTGCAGAAGTTCAGAAAAAGGTTTCAGATCAAAAGAAAGTAAATGTATTAGTTTATGATAGCGGTGGCGATGGGGTTTTTACTGCTGGTGGAACGAACTTAGAAACACTATTAATTGAAAATGCTGGAGGAAAGAATATTTTTGATGATATAACGGATAAGCAATGGACAAATGTAAATTATGAAGAAATATTAGCAAGAAATCCAGATGTTATTCTAATTCATGATTATGATTCACCCTCATTAGAACAAAAAATAAAAGATATCAAAAGTGATCCTGCCCTTTCGCAATTAGAATGTGTACAAAAGGAAAACTTTGTTTCCATTTCATTAGAAAGTGTGTTACCTGGGGATAGAATGGCTTATACAATCGAAACTTTAGCGAAAGGATTTTACCCAGAGCTATTTAAATAGAGAAATTCAGCACTTCTTCTTTTCATCATAATTATGAAGAAAAAAACTTGTCTAACTGTTGACAATTATCCGAAAATGATGGTAATCTTTAGGAACACTAAATAACTTTTGCATGGAAAAGCTGAGGCAGCTTGTCTTTATGTGACGAGTATCAGTAGGAAGAAAGCGACGACAGAAATTCATTATACAGCCAAGGTGTGCTTTACAGAAGACATTGCCCTATTTGTCGGCAAGCTCTCAGTCGCCTAAGCTGGAGAAAAAGGAGGTATGGACAATGCGAGATTTTGTTATTCATGTAAACCTAACTAATTATATACATTGTCCATACTCATCATTATTAGAATTATAAATTTTAATAATGATGGAAGGTATGGATACGCCTTCTATACCTTTTGGAGATGTATGCTCTTTTTTAGGGTATGCATCTTTTTTTGTCTCAAAAATAACCTACTGGATAGCCTAGTTAAACAAATAGGTGAAAAGACTGTTTAGTGGAATTCAAAAAAGGAGTAGATGAGAATGTGTCACAGACTAAAATTATTCATTTTCAAAAAGGAATTGCTACATAGTGGGTAGCCTTTTTCTACAGATGAAAGAGAAAGAAGGTTGGATAGATGTTTGATGTATTAGGGAAGTTGAGCTGGTTTTTTAAAGAATATTGGAAGCAATATACAATAGCCATTATTTTATTAATAACTGCCAGTGTGATGGAAGTGATTCCACCATATTTACTTGGCAGCCTAATTGATATATTAACAGTGGGTGGAATGACAAGAGCGATCTTAGGCAAATATCTTCTCATTTTTATAACGATTCTTCTTATTGGCTATATGCTGAATTTCGTTTGGCAATATCGTTTGTTTGAAGGGGCAATTAATCTTCAGAAGATTATGCGTCGTAAATTGATGCTGCAATTTTTGAGAATGACCCCGACATTTTATGAGAAAAATCGAACTGGTGACTTGATGGCGCGAGCGACGAATGATTTAAATGCCGTTTCGATAACAGCTGGATTTGGAATTATGACGCTAATTGATTCGACGATCTATATGAGTGCAATTATTATGGCGATGGGCTTTATGATTTCGTGGAAATTAACATTTTTTGCCATGCTACCAGTTCCGATTATGGCCATATTAATTCAATATTTGGGAAAAATTGTCCATGAACGATATATGAAAGCACAGGATGCATTTGGCGAACTAAATGATAATGTGTTAGAGTCTGTTGCCGGTGTGCGAGTGATTCGTGCCTATGTACAGGAAAAAAAGGATGAAGTCGATTTTGCGAGCAAGTGTGAGGAAGTGTATGAGAAAAATATTCATACTGCGAAGATAAACGCACTATTTAATCCAATTACAAAAATTGGTACAGGGATTAGCTATGTTGTTGCGCTTGGCTATGGTGCGTTTCTCGTGTCTACTGGTGAGATGACGGTCGGTCAACTCATAACGTTTAATGTGTATTTAGGGCTTGCGGTTTGGCCCATTTTCGCAATTGGTGAGTTAATCAATGTCATGCAGCAGGGCAATGCCTCGCTTGATCGTGTGCAGGAAACGCTTGACTATAATGCAGATGTTCAAAACACAGAACATCCAGTCAAGGTTAAAATACCAAATGCGATTGGATTTAATGATCTCGAGTTTCAATATCCAATGAGTCAAGTGAAAAATTTACAGCAAATCTCCTTATCGCTTAAAAAAGGAGAGACCCTTGGAATTGTTGGAAAAACGGGTGCTGGAAAAACAACATTCCTTCGACAACTGCTTAGGGAGTATCCACTTGATGAAGGTCAATTAAATATTGCTGGCATTGATATTGCTTCACAGACGAAGGAACAAATTCTTGATTGGATCGGGTATGTTCCACAGGATCATGTGTTGTTTTCACGGACGATTCGGGAAAATATTTTATTCGGTAAAGAGGATGCAACAGACGAGGAGCTTCAAGAAGCTGTTCGGCTTGCTTATTTTGAAAAGGATTTAGGAAGCTTACCAATGGGGATTGAAACACTTGTTGGTGAGAAGGGTGTTTCCTTATCTGGAGGACAAAAGCAGCGTGTTTCAATTGCGCGTGCACTTATTAAAGATCCCGAAATTTTAATCCTTGATGACTCACTATCGGCGGTTGATGCAAAAACAGAGGCAAAAATTATCAAAAATATTCAAAATGAACGTAGTGGAAAGACAACGATTATTACAACACATCGTTTATCCGGTGTGCAGCATGCCAATCAAATTATCGTGCTTGACGAGGGACAAATTACCGAGCAGGGAACACATGAGCAGCTTCTCAAGTTAAACGGCTGGTACAGAGAGCAATTTGACCGTCAGCAGCTGGAAGGTGGCTTGTCATGAGTACGAGTAAACGACTAATGAAATATGCGCTTCATTTTAAAAGGCCGATTTTTCTAGGATTATTTTTCTTAACCATCGCAGTATTTACTGAGCTTGCAGGTCCATTTATAGCAAAGTATATTATTGATGAGCATATGGTGATCGGAAAAATTGAAGTAGAGCCGATCGCCTGGCTTCTTTGTTTATACTTTTTCCTAGCGATCGCAACAGCGGTTTTGCGCTACTTTATGTATATTTATTTGCAAAAAGGTGCAAACCGTGTCGTGCAAAAATTGCGTCAAGATGTGTTTGGTCATATTCAAACATTGCCGATTCAGTATTTCGATAATTTACCAGCAGGGAAAATTGTTGCACGAGTCACGAATGATACAGAAGCAATTAGAAACTTATATGTACAAGTGCTGGCAAACTTTGCGACAAGTTTTGTTTCGATCGCAGGTGTGTATATTGCGCTGTTTATTCTAAATTGGAAAATGGCTATGCTTGCATTAATAATGATTCCAATTATTTATTTTTGGATGATTTTATATCGAAAATATGCTTCGAAATACAATCATGTCATTCGGACGAAAATTGCTGATATTAATGCGATGATTAATGAATCCATCCATGGGATGACGATTATTCAAGCCTTCCGTCGGGAAAAGCAAATGACGCAGGAATTTGATGAAATGAATGAAGAACATTATGCTTACGAACGGAAAATATTATTGCTAGATTCGGCAACATCGTTTAACTTAGTAAATACTTTACGTCTTCTTATGTTTATGATTTTCATTATTTATTTTGGCTCAAGGCAGATTACGACTTTAGAAATTGTTTCAGCAGGTACTTTATACGCTTTCGTTGATTATTTAACGAGATTATTTAATCCGATTACAAATGTTGTTAATCAATTTTCACAGCTTGAACGTTCACTTGTTGCAGGAAATCGGGTATTTGAAGTGTTGGATACAGCCGGAGAAAAGGTCTCGGAAGAAGCAATGCCAAGATATGATGGTCATGTCGTATTTGAGGATGTCTCATTCGCTTATAAAGATAATGATTATGTTTTGAAGAACTTAAACTTTGCGGCAAACCGTGGGGAAACGGTAGCACTTGTTGGGCATACGGGCTCGGGAAAAAGCTCGATTATGAATTTACTATTCCGTTTCTATGATCCGTCAAAAGGAAAGATCTATATTGATGGAGTAGATGTCACAGCTGTGCCAAGGCAAACGCTGCGCCAACATATGGGGATTGTTCTCCAAGATCCATATTTATTTACAGGAACGATTGCCTCAAATGTCAGCTTGAACGATCCAAGTATTACGCGCGAGAAAGTAGAAGAAGCATTGGAAGCAGTAGGAGCAGAACGGGTCCTTGGCCATCTTGAAAAGGGGATCGATGAGCCTGTTATCGAAAAAGGCAGCACACTTTCTTCTGGTCAGAGGCAGTTAATTTCATTTGCAAGGGCGCTTGCCTTTGATCCAGCGATCTTAATATTGGATGAAGCAACATCCAATATCGATACGGAGACAGAAGAGATCATTCAGCATGCGATGGAGGTGCTAAAGAAAGGACGTACAACCTTTATTATTGCCCATCGACTTTCGACAATAAAAAATGCCGATCGCATTCTTGTCTTAGAACATGGTGTTATTAAAGAGCAGGGTAGTCATGATGAACTGCTTGCCGAAGGCGGCATATATGAGCAAATGTATCAAATGCAAGCAAAATCATTGCGTGTATAGGAACAAGGGGTTTAAGTTACGCCCCTCTCCTTTACTCGTTAAGAAAGAATACGTTGGTAACGTAGAGGATGCTTCGGTGGAGATGCCAATCAGCTCCTAATTCCCAATCGTTTCTATTTGAAGAGTATTCTTTAAAAACTAGGTGTCTTACAAGTCTAATCTCGACATGTAAGGCATCTTTTGCTTGTCTTATTTCCGCTTACGCACACATTATTTGGTATGATGAGTGTGAATAGAAATAGTCGTGGATATTGAGATTAAAGTCGTGATCTTAGATGGTACAAACTAATAATAGCGGAGAATGATATGGTGAGAGGTCTTCGACTTGATTTGAAGAAATGAATGTTTAAAATTTTTTCAAAAAGGTGGTAGAAATCCAGTAGAATCTGTTATATAATTTAATCAATAAAAATAAATTGTTATATAACAATAGGGGTAGAAATTTATGAAAAGGGGTTTTCGAATATGAGTAAGGTGGATTCAATTGCACGTTTAGTTCTCGGCTGGAAATTAAATCGCTGGGATCGCTGGTATGATCGTGAGAAGGGGATTTTCATTCAAGAGCAAGATTTTCAACCCGAGCAAAACCTTGATCATGCTATGTTAATCGTTGAAAGATTACAAACGCTTGGCTATTCGTATACAGTTACGGGCATATCCAAAGTTTGCTTCAATGAAATATGCGCTACTGGCGAAACGTTAGCGAAGGCCATAACAAATGCAGCTTACGGGCTTATTGAAAGAAATTACAATTATCGAGCAGATACAAGTGGAATGTGGTAAGGACTGTCTAAAATAGTACTTTATGATCCGTTTTTCCAAGCTAAAAACCTCAGAATGTTGTTGTATCAATATTCTAGGTTTTTTCTTTTTTTGGGAGAAAAGGAAAGTGCTCGATAAAATGTAAAAGTTGCTAGATAACTTCTGAAATCTGCTAGATAATTTCCGAGAAGTGCTAGATAAAAAAGAAAAATAGCTCGATAAGTTTCAAAACAGTAGGAATATCTTTCAAAGTAATACAATGTGAAGAAAACTTATGCCTTTTTCTTCACATTGTACATTCTAGAAATTTGGATAGCGAAGTATATACCACTCATCCTTTTAATAAGTATAATCGAAGGATGAGTGATGCGAAGCTGCGTCCAAATTGCGTAAGGGAGCAGCATACCCGTGAGTGATCAGATAGCCATTATTAATCGCCAATTGACATCCATATTGGCTAATCAGTCATTGCTTTCTCCCTCGAAATAATGATGGAGTAAATACGATATCCATTTGCAATGAGGATGTTTGCGAATGTTTTCGAGTAATCCTTTTACGATTGCGGGGCTAAGCGTTGGGTTATTCACTTGTTGCTCAAGGAGAATTAACGATTCTTTTATAATCGGTTCTTCAACATCATCGATTCTTTGCTGGAGCATTTCGATGATGTCTTCCTTCGTAGCCCTTTCATTCATCGACCGCCTAAACTTAAACGTTTGAATAAAATCTTGTGAAATAAACGGTAAAGTCATATGTTTTGCTAGTAAATTTGTTTTTTCTACAAGTGATTGAGATAATAAATGTAAGTCTATTTGTCCTGAATAAAATAAAAATAGCTCAGAATACGTTTTCATAAATCCTTTTATACAATAAATTAAATCAAATTTCGTATCTCGTACTGTATCTCCATAAAGACGGTCAATCATAGAAGAAATGATTTTTTCCATCACTTTATTGTAATAGTGAATCTTTTCAAAAAATTTTTCATTAAATGAATGTGTTTCCTCTTTGATGAATATATTCGCAAAGTCTGAGTGCTTATGAAACGAACTAAACGTCGTGTAATAAAATTCATAGAGGAGTTCATCATCGTTTATATTTATGACCTTGTAGTCAATTTCTGCGATAATTTGCATCATAAAGTCGTCAATTAAAGCAATAATTAATTCGTCCTTTGATTTGAAAGACAAGTAAAAAGCACCTTTAGAAATACCGCAATAATCTGTAATTTGTTGAACAGGAGTAGCTTCGATCCCTTGCTTTGCAAAAAGCTCTAATGCTTTTTCCATAATTAATTGTTTTTTAACCATTTTTTTATTCGCTCCTAGTGTCTTTCGTTGACAAATGACTCATTAGTCATTATTATAAGTAAATGAGTTTGATAAGTCAATTATAGGTAGGTGTGAAGGTGAGAGGTTTAGTTAATTTTGTCTTGAAGAATAAATTAGCAGTTTGGTTGCTTACGATTATTATAACTGTATCTGGTATCTATTCAGGTACACGAATGAAAACGGAAACGATCCCCAATATTTCAATTCCCTATTTAATGGTGATGGATGTATATCCTGGAGCAACTCCTGAACAAGTAATGAATGAAATATCGATGCCTTTAGAGAAGGCAGCTGAAAATCTTGAAAATGTAAAAGCTGTTTATTCTAACTCGTATTCTAATATGTCTAGTATTCAAGTAGAATACGAATACGGGATTGATATGGATGAGGCTAAGCGTGCATTACAATCTGCGTTAGATGCAGTGACTTTGCCTGATGTGGCTCAAAAGCCAACGATTACAGCAATTAGCATGAATATGATGCCGGTTGTTGCCTTAAGTGTAAGTAGCTCTAAAGAGGATATTGTTGAATTAACATCGACAGTTGAGGACGTTTTACTTCCAAAGATTTCAAAAATCGATGGTGTTGCTTCAGCAACGATAACAGGTCAGCATATCGAAGAAGTTGAGCTTGTATATAACAAAGCGAAAATGGAAGAGCTTGGATTAACAGAGGATAATGTTAAGCAAATGATTCAAGCTAGTGATTTAGCTGTTTCATTAGGCCTTTATGAGTTCGAAGAAGGTGAGCAGGCAGTTGCCATTGACGGCAAATTCATGACAGCAGATGAATTAAAGGGGATGCTTATCCCTGTAACACCGTCAGCGGCTAACCCAGCCCCATTTGTAAAGCTTAGCGATATTGCGGATATTGAAGTAGTTGGGAAAGTGCAATCCGTTTCGCGAACAAATGGTAAGGATGCCATTGCTATTCAAATTGTTAAGGGACAGCAGGCAAACACAGTTGATGTTGTAAGCAGTGTGAAGGATTTAATTAAAGATGAAATGAAAAAAATCGATGGACTTAAAATCGATGTATCACTTGACCAAGGCAAGCCAATCGAAGATTCGATTAGTACAATGATTGAAAAAGCCTTATTTGGTGGGTTAATCGCTGTATTAATTATTCTACTATTCTTAAGGGATTTTAAATCAACGATTATTTCTATCGTATCCATACCAGTATCTATTTTCATGGCGTTTTTACTTCTGCACTGGTTAGATATTACGCTTAATATGATGACGCTAGGAGCGGTTACGGTCGCTATCGGGCGTGTAATTGACGACTCCATTGTCGTTGTTGAAAATATTTATCGACGTTTACATTTAAAGAATGAGAAATTATCAGGTCGTGCGCTCGTTCGTGAAGCGACAATTGAGATGTTCCGCCCAATTCTATCATCAACGTTAGTAACGGTTGCAGTGTTTGCGCCACTTATTTTTGTTGGTGGTATGGTTGGTGAGTTGTTCATGCCATTCGCCTTAACAATGACGTTTGCATTAGGGGCTTCGCTAGTTGTTGCGATTACAATCGTTCCAGCATTAGCGCATTTCTTATTTAAGAAAAAACTATATAGTGAAAAAACGGAAAGTAGCCATAAAGAGGTTGGAAAACTAGCAAACTGGTATAAAGGAATTCTTGAAAAAACGCTTAATCATAAATTGATTACGTCAATCATTGCGATTGTTTTACTAGCTGGAAGCTTGGCATTAACTCCACTCATTGGTCTCAGCTTCATGGGTAGTGAAGAGGATAAGGTAATGTACTTGACATACACACCGAAAACAGGTGAGTTGCAAGACGAAACATTAGCAAATGTTGGAGTAGTAGAAGATGAGCTTTTAAAGCGTGATGATATTGATATCGTACAAGTATCAATAACGGAAAGCGGAGATCCGATGACAGCAATGATGGGCGGCGGTACTGGTGGTGCTTTAATGTACCTCATCTTTGACCCGGATATGAAAAACTTCTCAGAGGTTCGCGAAGAGATTGAAGATTATGTGTTCAATATTAGTCAATCAGGTGAATGGAAGAGCCAGGACTTCTCTTCTATGGGAATGGCTACGAATGCATCAAGCTATACATTCTACAGTGAAGATTTAGATAAATTAAATACAGCTGTGGAAATGGTAGAAGATGTAATGAGCAAAAACAAAGGAATCGAAGATGTTTCTTCTAGTGCTGAAGATGCATATGTTGAATATACTTTCAAGGTAGCACAGGATGAATTATTACAGTATGGTTTAACGACAGGTCAAATCGTTATGATGCTACATCCAAATCAGACGAAAGAAGTATTAACAACAGTTGAAAAAGATGGCAACTCAATCGAAGTTATCGTTCAGCAAGAGAAAGCTGCACAACCGAAATCTGTTGATGAGCTTTTAGCAGCAGAAGTGCCGACAGCATTAGGCACAACAATGCCGCTTTCTGAGCTCGTAACAGTTGAGAAAGGAACAACATTAAATACGCTTTCGCGTAGTAAAGGTGAGTACTATGCAACGGTTTCTGGAAAAATCATTGGCGACGATATTTCAAAAGTAACCTCTGAAATTGACAAAGAAATTGATAAATTAGATTTACCTAAAGGGGTTACAGTTGGCGTAGCTGGAGTAGCTGCAGATATGAATGAAACATTTACGCAGCTTGGAGTAGCCATGATCGCTGCCATTGCAATCGTGTATTTCATTCTTGTTGTTACATTCGGTGAAGGGATTGCACCATTGGCCATTCTGTTCTCGTTGCCGTTTGCGGTTATCGGCTCATTTGTTGGATTATTAATCGCAGGTGAAACGATCTCTGTTTCGGTTATGATGGGACTATTAATGTTAATCGGAATAATTGTCACAAATGCGATCGTATTAGTTGACCGAATTGTTCGGATGGAACGCAGTGGTATGGGTATGCGTGAAGCTATACTAGAAGCAGGTGCAACACGTTTACGACCTATCCTCATGACAGCCATTGCCACAATCGGAGCACTTGTTCCATTAGCTATGGGAACAGGCGGAGGCGGGTTAATTTCGAAAGGTCTTGCGATTACCGTAATCGGCGGTTTAACAAGTTCAACCTTATTGACTTTAATTATCGTACCGATTGTTTATGAAATATTATCTAAGCTCTTCAAGAAAAACCGTAAAGAAGTAGAAGAAAACTAGAGAATCATTAATTAGCATCGATCTAATCATCTTACATGAGATGATTAGTCGATGTTTTTTTATAGATTATTTTTAATATTTTTATATGTCTAATTTGATATATTTTCACGTGATAAATGTTGCATTGTCTTTTTTTTGTAAGTGCTATCATTATATATGTTTTACATTTTAACAATAATGAGGGGTTCATCCTAAGATATTTAAGGTTTGAAAAATTATTTCTGCCTGTTTTTAGGATTTTGCATATTATTTGATCTTGAAGAAAGGGAGGGGAAAATCATCGATATTACAAGAATGCAATTAACAAGATTATCTGAAGGTGCACACATAAAAACACCAGCATACTTAGTATCGAAACGAGTTTGTAGCATAGAGGCGTATCGAACTAAAAATGAAGAACGAAATTGATCTTGTTCAAAGGTTGTCGGTCTGACACCTTTATTCGGTCGTGGAATAATAGTACACCATTGTAAGGATCTTCGGCACACTGAAAATGATTGTAATATCGGTGTGAACCCTGCTGAATATCTACCGAATATTGATTACAAATATCATAAATCGTTTACGTTAAGAGGCAAACATGTGCACCAGAATCGTCTACTAGGGCGCTTCGGTATCGATTTATCCCACTCCTAACGGGCAAGTAAGACTCCCGCCTCAAGATTCTGAGTAAACAATTTAAAGAAGATAGGTGGGAGATCAACTGCCCGTAAAGGTCCGATAAGTGCGATAAGACTTTTCTTTGGGCTTCAGCCCTTAGAAAAGTCAATCAGGCTATGCGTGACTAACCATCAGTGGGGATGAGGGCAGACTAAGAACGCGACATCCTCCTAAAACATTCGTTTTAGTCGTGCGATGTATCGCTGACGAAGCTTTCCTTGTCCTGTCGCAACGTCTGCACTTGCACGTCCTGTGCGTCGGAAAATCCCTATTGATGGAAGTCTTCTTTATATTGGCAAACGTGTTGCTAACTAGTAGATTGTCATAATTCTAGGTAAAACGAGCGGGTAGTATTTGATCAATATGAATAGAAATATAAAAAGTATTAGATAAATAGAAAAATCAAATGAATATTCGTGACTTATATCAATTTGACACTGATTAAGGTGTGCTAAGCTGCCAGTTTATGTATGGCTGATTTATATAATCAGACAAAGTAAACGTAAACGATGTAACGCAGTTTAGGAGGGAATAATTGATGAATGTTTCGAGAAGACAGTTTTTGAAATTAAGTGGAGCAACTGCCGCTTTGTTAGCGATTTCTGAATTAGGCTTTGATGAAAAAACAGTAATGGCACAAACGAAAGAATTTAAAATTATAAATATAAAGCCTACATCAACAATTTGCCCATATTGTGCAGTTGGATGTGGAATTTTAGTTTATTCTAAAGATGATGATGTTATTTATACGGAGGGTGATCCGGACCACCCTATAAATGAAGGCACTTTATGTAGTAAAGGAACGAACTTAAGACAAGTGTATACTTCAGATCGTCGGATGGAAAAACCGATGTATCGTGCTCCTGGAAGCGATAAGTGGGAGGAAAAGGACTGGGACTGGATCATCAACAAGGTTGCTGAAAAAGTGAAAGAAACACGTGATCGTACTTTTGTGACTACGGAAAATGGGGTCATTGTAAATAAGACAGAAGCTATTGCCTGTATGGGTGGAGCAGCCTTGGATAATGAGGAAGATTATCTTCTCTCAAAATTGATGCGCGGTGGATTGGGATTAACTTATATTGAACATCAAGCAAGAATCTGCCATAGCTCAACAGTTCCAGGGTTGTCACCATCATTTGGTCGTGGAGCAATGACTAATCATTGGAATGATCTCCAGCATACAGATTGTGCCTTAATAATGGGTGGAAACCCTGCTGAAAATCATCCGATTAGCTTTAGATGGTTACTGAAAGCAAAAGAAAAGGGAGCGAAGATTATCTCTGTTGATCCTCGTTTTACCCGTACTTCCACTCAGGCTGATATTTATTCACCAATGAGATCCGGAGCAGATATAGCGTTCTTAGGTGGTTTGATTAACTATATTTTTGAAAATAACTTATACCATGAAGAATATATTCAAAATTACACAAATGCGTCTTTTATTGTTGAGGATGATTTTGATTTTAATGACGGGTTATTTAGTGGATACGATGAAGCTAACCGGAAATATGACAAGTCAAAGTGGGCTTTTCAAGTTGATGAAAACGGTGATATTTTAAAAGATAAAACATTGGAGCATCCCCGTTGCGTTTTTCAATTGATGAAAAAGCACTATTCTCGTTATGATATTGATACGGTGATATCTGTTACAGGAGCAATAAAAGAAAAATATATTGAAATTGCTGAAGCATTTGGTTCCACTGGGAAACCAGGAAAAAGTGGAACGATTTTGTATGCAATGGGAACTACGCAACATACTGTTGGAGTACAAAATGTTCGTTCATATGCTATTCTTCAGCTTATTCTTGGGAATATTGGTGTAGCGGGCGGTGGAGTTAATGCCATGCGTGGGGAGTCAAATGTTCAAGGGTCAACTGATTTTGGCCTCCTATTTGATTCAATCAATGGCTATTTGGATATCCCGACTACGAACGATGCTGAACTTGAAAGTTATTTAGGGAGAATCACACCTAAATCTGGATTTAAAACAAATTTCCCTAAATTTATGGTTAGTATGCTGAAAGCATACTATGGTGAAAATGCGACACAAGAAAATGATTTTGGGTATCATTATTTACCAAAAATTACTGCAGGAAAGAATTACTCTCATCTAAGACTTTTTGAAGCAATGGGAAGAGGAGAGCTAGAAGGTTTATTCTTATTTGGTCAAAATCCAGTAGTAGGTGGTCCGAACGCTGGACAAGAAAAAGTGGCTTTGAGTAAATTAAAATGGATGGTTGCAATTGATTTATGGGAGACAGAAACATCATCTTTTTGGCAAACGGAGGCTGGTAGTGATCCGTCATCTATCCAGACCGAAGTTTTCTTTTTACCAGCTTGCTCGTCTTTTGAGAAAGAAGGCTCAATTACAAATAGTGGTCGTTGGATGCAATATCGTTGGCAAGCTATTCAACCAAAACATGAATCAAAAGCCGATTTAGAAATTATTCATATGCTTGCTCGAAAGCTAAAGGAATTATATAAAGGCAGCAACAATCCTGCAGATAAACCGTTCTCAGCATTAAGCTGGAACTATGGTGACAGTGCTCATCCGGATATAGATTTAGTGTGTCAAGAAATAAATGGGTATGATACTCGAACAGGAAAGTTGATTCCAGGATTTGCTCATCTTGCTGATGATGGTTCAACATGTAGTGGTAACTGGATTTATTGTGGTTTTTATCCAGAAATAGGCCAAAATCTCTCAAAACACAGAGATAATAAAGATACAGGAATGGGGAATTTCCTAAATTGGTCTTATGCTTGGCCAATGAACAGACGTAATCTTTATAACCGGGCTTCATGTGATCCAAGTGGTAAACCTTGGTCAGGAGATAAGGTTGGTATTTATTGGGATCCTGTGAAAAATGAATGGACTGGAAATGATGTACCTGACTTTGGCAAGAATAAGGCGCCTGATGGTCCAGGCGGAACCGATGCATTTATTATGCTACCGGATGGTGTAGGATCCTTATTTGCGAATACAGTAAATGACGGTCCTTTTTCAGAGCATTATGAGCCATTCGAATCACCAGTATCCAATGGTCTTTCCAGTGTTCAATTTAATCCAGCAGTTCAGTATGGGGATCCAGACTTTAATCAAAAAGGAGAAGCTGATAAATTCCCAATTATTGCTACGACATTTAGAATGAGTGAACATTGGCAATCAGGATCGATGACTCGGAATCAACCATGGCTAGCTGAGCTAGTGGCTCATATGTTTGTTGAGATTAGTGAAGAATTGGCTAAAGAAAAAGGAATAGAATACAAAGATAAGGTCGTTGTTTCCTCTGCTCGTGGTGAGATTGAAGCATATGCGCTGATAACAAAACGTTTTAAACCATATTACTTAATGGGGAAAACGGTGCACCATGTTGGCATGCCATGGCATTTCGGTTACAAAGGAATTGCGACAGGTGCGACTGCAAATAGATTAACACCTCATATTGGAGATGCTAACTCTAATATACCAGAATATAAAGTCTTCCTTTGTGATGTTAGGAGGGCGAAATAATGGCAAACTATGAATATATTAAATTTGTCGATGTTACGAAGTGTGATGGCTGCCGTGCATGTATGGTCGCTTGTAAAAACTGGAATGACCTCCCGACAGAAACAGAAGAGTTCACAGGTAATATTCAGTCACATTATGGTCTAAAAGCAAATACTTGGAATATCATTACTTATGATGAACAAGTAACGGCAGATGGTGGCTTTGAATGGTTGTTCAGACATAAATCATGCCATCACTGTGTAGACGCTTTCTGTGAAAAAGCATGTCCAGAGTCTGCAATTAGCCACACTAAATTCGGTTCAGTTGTTGTTGATGCTGATAAATGTGTTGGCTGTGGATATTGTGTGAACAACTGTCCGTTTGATGTGATTCAGCTAGCAACATACTTGGATAACAAAGGAAAAGAATATCGTAAAGCACAAAAATGCGATCTTTGTACAAATCGTTTAGAGGAAGGTT
>JAEWDX010000109.1 GCA_023389895.1 Bacillota bacterium | reverse complement strand
AAAGAGCAGCGAATATACTGCCCCTTCCCATTTATTGAAAATTATCTTTTGGTCTGTTGAGTGTTTATCTAAACAAAAATAACCGTTTGTTTTCACAACTTTTTGGGCTTCAGCCCTTAGAAAACACAATCAGGCTATGCGTGACTAATACGTCCTGTATGTCATAAGACCTCCACTTCAAGATGAATTATGAAGTTTCCATAAAAAAGAGGCACCCAGCAGTGCCCATCAAAAATATTGTTAATTACGCTTGCAGTCAGTAAATGATGAAATTTCATTTATCATTTTGCTAACTGTAGTAAATGTCTCATCTACTGTTTTGTTGATATTTTCTGATTGAGGATGATTCTTGTCAATCTTACCAATGATGATATTTTTCAATTGAAAATATTTTTTCATTATTATCGCCTCCTAATAAGGAGTATAAAATATAACGCTACGTGAGTTTCAACAAAAATGTATCTTTACACAAAGAATTACTTAGTTGAGTTAATTTCATAATTATGAGCCCTACGAGTTTAAGGCTTTTGAGACGCAAAAAAAAAGGAGTACCTTCCCAAAATGTCGAAATGAGTAGTTACCGAAACAACTCTAAGACTGGAGGAAGACTCCCTATGACTATTATACGACAAGGAAGCCTATTTGACCTACAAGAATTATATAATTTAGAACCTACCCATCGTTTTGAATCAATTTTTTCAGCTATTGACATTGATCCAATCTTCGCTGTGGTAACGAAGAAATCTCGTTTTGGTAGACCTGTCGATAATTAAGTGAACTGGATAAAGCAAAGTGTTTCGTTTCAGAAAGGAATTGCGAAACAAAGGAAGGAAAAAACGAGCACCGTGAGATGTTCGTTTAAGAGTTATTATTTTTCAGTTGCTGTATTTCCCATTGCAATAGAAATTCGATTCCAACTGTTGATCTGATTGATGATAAGAACAAGGTCAACATACTGTTTCTCGTCATAGTATTTACGTACTCGCTTATATAGGTCATCTGGAACCCTTTTGGTAGGAATTAAAGTTATATGCTCAGATAATTCTAGAGAAACTTTCTCTTCAAGTGTATAAAAAGTACATTCATTCCAAGCATTTAAACAATAAATACGTTGCTCGGTTTCACCCATCTTACGAGCATCGGATGTATGCATGTCTATGCAGAATGCACACCCATTAATTTGAGAGACTCTAATTTTGATAAGTTCCCGAGTTACTCGATTAATTGTAGACTTCTTAGTGTATTTTTCCATATCCATCATAATTTTCATACCATCAGGTGCAACATCATAGTAGGCAACTCTTTGACTCATAAGGCAAGACTCCTTTTGTTTTTAAGATAAGTTAATTATAACTATATACGAACATTCGTGCTAGTTTTAGCTTTGGGATATTTGAATTAAATGGAATTTTAGAAGCAAATAGTGAAGAAGAAGCGTTTCAAATACTTCTTGCTAATCAAGAATTCGACGCTGTTATAGATTCAACTTGTGATGAAATCGATGATTGATTACTGAACAATTTGAAGCAAAAGATCAAGCAACTCCAAAAGAGGAAAAGCCAAAAACAGAACCAAAGAAACGAGGCCGAAAATCAAAGGAAGAAAGAGAACAATGGTTGATTGAAAAAGCTGAGTGTGAAGCTAATCAGCCTCTCTTTGAAAAGAAAATTGAAGCTCAGTTGGACGTTCCTTTAGATCAACTTCGTGCAGAAATCCCCCAGAATCCAGAGTGGGGAGTCAAGAAAAACAGCGAAGGGAAGAACGTTTTTTGGTACGGATTTAAAGCAAACTTAGCTGTTGGAACAGAAAGCAAATACATTCTTCAATCTCTCTATTCTTCGGGTAATTTGAATGATGGAAAAGCTGTGATTCCCTTATTAAAAGGGATTCAAGAGCGTGTTCAACTTCCAACTCTACGTTACCCTACGATGGACGCTGGTTATGATTTCGAACCGATTTATACACAGGTTCACCGAATGGGACACCGATCATGGTTTGTGCTTTTTTAAAACAAGGTATTATGAAATTGATTCTATTACCTAATTATACCATTCAGAAATTAAATAAAGTTAACGGCATATCATTCCTCCAAAAAATCTTCATCATTTCTATATTCAAGAATATCTCCAGGCTGACAGTCCAAAGCTTTACAAATTGCTTCTAAAGTTGATAAGCGAATCGCCTTTGCCTTCCCGTTTTTCAAAATAGAAAGATTCGCCATCGTAATACCCACTCGCTCTGAAAGCTCGGTTACACTCATTTTTCTTTTTGCTAACATCACGTCGATATTTATAATAATTGCCATGTTTCCACCTCAGACTGTTAAATCATTTTCTAATTTTATTTCCATTACACTTCTCAACAATTCCTGAAGAAGTGAAGCAAAAAGAGCAAAAATAACGGTTGCAAAAATGATGATAAGCCCAAGAGCTAAAATTCCAGGATGAAGTGCATGTAGGAATGTGAGAATAAGCATTCCAAGTACATATAAAAGCAGAATGGCTATAGCATACACCTTTATCCGAGCTAATGACATCACTGCTCGTTCCGAAAAAGCATTTTTCTTTTCAATATCATTTAACAGCTTCCATGCTTCAGAAAGAGCAAGAAAAAATGGTATCGTTGTCACATATAAACCGATAAGAACAGGAAATTGCAAATAAGCATAACCGGGATTCATCCGAGCGGCATCACTTGCTAAGCTTGGCAACCAAAATATAGACAATGTTAAAACAATCATTCCAATAATTAAAGTAGTTCCCTTTAGAAGAGTTGTTCGTTGTTTCATATTGCACCTCTATTTATGTTTTTATCTATATTATAATAAACATTTATCGTTTTTCAATAAATATTTATTATTACTTCTAATTTTCTGTAGATAAAAAACTATCATGAGCATCTGTTCCCACCCCTTTATGTAAAATATCGTCAGCCCCATTTCACTACACTTGGCGAATACTTCGTTTACGTAAGACGAAACCTCCATCAGTGTTGATTTGTCCACTGATGGTTAGTTGAGTCAATCGGGTACTTACGGGCTGTTGCTTCTTCAAATTTATGGAATTAATCTTGTTTCTATATTCATAAGAAGATGCTAACAGCCCGTTAGTCGCGGCCGAGGCTTGTTCAATGAATCTGACGACCATTTTTTCACATAGAAAACGCGAACGATAGGCATAATCGCTCGCGTTAAAAGGTATAGACTTATTCAATTTGTTTAACTCCATTTGTAGCCATTACAGTTACGAACAGTCCATTATAATACGAATCAACTCTACTAACCGAAAGACCATGATCGTTGATTAACCCTAATGTATCTCGATCCAAACAGCATCCACCACAAATTCTTTTCCACGAAGGATTTAACCATTTCTGAATCGTTAAAAAAAATCGATTCTCCATGCGAACATGCTCAAACATCAAAATGTTCCCGCCAGGTTTGCATACTCGTTTGATTTCATTCATTGCGGCATCTGGATGAGGAATTGTGCAAAATACTAATGTTGCCACAACTGTATCAAATGAGTGATCGGTAAATGGCAATTGCTCAGCACTTGCCATTACTACGTTAATGGGAATGTTAGTTTCATTCATCCGTGAATGAGAGCGATTGATCATCTCTTCGCTCGGCTCTACTGCCGTCACCATTTCCGCATTCCTATATAAAGGAAAATTAACTCCTGTCCCTGACCCCAATTCAAGAACATGACCTGTTGCCACATTCAATAGCTCGATGCGAATCCGTTTAAACTTCCTTTTTTCAAATGGACCCATCACGAAATCATACAAATTAGCAAATAAGCTCCCCAATCACCTCAAACCCCTTAATAATCAATTATCACTTATCACTGTCAAATAAAGTCACCCTTAGTGGTTGCGGCTGTAAATAAACACATTCTTTTCTTATATGTACTTAATTCTCATCAACAATCTCTTTCAAAATCTCATACGAGCGTTTTTGCTTATCACGATCAAAAATATAAGAAACTGCCATTATTTCCTCAACGTTATATTTCTCTTGGAATTGATCGAATTGCTTTCTTACCGTTTCTTTACTCCCCATAAAAGTCACACTCGTCATTGATTCTGCCATTCCTTTTTCCAAAGGATTCCATTGAATCTCTGATCTATCAACAGGAGGACTTAACAAAGAACGAGTATTCCTAACAATATTTAAGAAAAATTGATGCATTGTTGTTGATAAGAAGGCTGCTTCTTCATCTGTTTCAGCGGCAATGACATTTAGACAAATGATTATATACGGCTTATCCAAATATTTAGAAGGCTTAAATCGTGAACGGTAGATTGAAATCGCCTCCTCCATATATTTCGGGGCGAAATGTGACGCAAATGCATAAGGGAGACCTAGATTTGCTGCTAGATAGGCAGAATCCGTAGAGGAGCCGAGAATATAAATTGGAATATTCGTATCTACACCTGGATATGCCCTCACATGTCCTTGCCCCTCTAACGGGCCAAAATAAGTTAATAGACTTTGGACATCCTCTGGAAAAGTAAAGACGGAATCATTTTTAGAGCGTCTAAGTGCGCTTGCCGTCATCATATCCGTACCAGGGGCCCTGCCGAGACCGAGATCTACACGGTCTGGATAAATGGTAGCCATTGTGCCGAATTGCTCTGCAACAACTAATGGAGCATGATTCGGTAACATAATTCCCCCAGAACCTACGCGGATATAATCCGTGTGCTCTAATACATGTTTCATTAAAATGGATGTGGCCGAACTAACGAGTGTCGGTGAATTATGGTGTTCTGCAATCCAATATCGCTTATACCCCATTTTCTCCATCGCCTGTGCAAGCTCAA
>JAEWDX010000081.1 GCA_023389895.1 Bacillota bacterium | reverse complement strand
GTTCAATCCACAAGATGAACATAAACAATTAGCAGTGGATGAAAGAAAATTTTTGATTGAATTAAAACCGTCTTTTCTAAATCAAGTTGCTAAATCCCTATCTTCAATTCACCATGATATTCAATTTTCTTCTTGTACTCAGCAATATCCTCTACTAACTAATTGGGTCCAATTTGTTTTGGAGTATATACAACTTGAAATAGATGATAATACTGAATCTGATACTACGTAAAGAAAGTAGACACAGATTTTCTACCGCGCTTTCGCTTGGTGGCCTTCATAAAAAAGTTTAAAAGAAGAACATTTTTAAACTTTTTTATGAAGGAAAATTCTATGCCACTGATTTTTGTTCATACAATTTTTCATATTCATTTGGTGTATGATAATCAAGCGTTGAATGAATTCTCTTTGAATTATAGAAAAATTCAATGTACTCAAAGAGTGATTTTCTGGCTTCGTTTCTTGTTTTATACCTCGTTTGATAAACGAGTTCACGCTTAAGAATACCGTGAAAGGATTCGATGCAAGCATTATCATAACAGTTTCCTTTGCGGCTCATGCTTCTATCATCTTGTATTGTTTTAATAGTTTTTGATAGTCACTAGAAGCATACTGGACACCACGATCTGAATGGTGGATAAGCCCTTTACCCGGTTTCTGGCGATGGTAAGCCATTTTTAATGCATTCATGACTAATTCTTTTGTCATCGTTTTTCCATGGACCAACCGATGATTTTTCGTGAGTACAAATCCATTACACTTGCTAGATAAAGCCGGCCTTCGTTTGTCGGAATATAAGTGATATCTGTAACCCAAGCTTGATTGGGTTTGTCCACCTTAAATTGCCTGTCCAATACATTTTCACTTACAGGATGATGATGCTTGGAATTTGTGGTAGCTTTATATTTTTTGACTGTGCAAGATTTCCACTTGTTTTTTGTCATAATGCGGGAAACAGTACGTTCACTTACCTTGACACCACGCTTGTTTAGTGTTTTTGCGATTTTAATACTTCCGTATCTTTGGTTAAATTCTAGGTGTGTTTGAAATATTTTTTGCGACAGTTTTTCATGCTTTTTTTGACGGTCACTTTTTGATCGATTTAGCCATTTAAAATAGCCATTTTTAGAAACTCTCAAGACTTTGCACATCTTCTCCACTCGGTATTGGGAGTGATGGTGGTGAATGAATTCAAACTTTACCGAGGGCTTTTTGCGAAGTAGTGCATCGCCTTTTTTAGAATTTCATTCTCCTCCTCCTACAGATCACGTAATTGTTTTTGTAACGCCTTTAGTTCAGCTTCTGGGGTAGAAAATGTTTGTACCGCTTTACTTCAGGTTGTTCGCTGTATTTCTTAATCCAACTGTATAAGGTTGATACTATGTCAAGAAAGTAGACACAGATTTTCTACTATGCTTTCGCTTGGTGGTCTTCATAAAAAAGTTTTTGATACCTTTGCTTGCTTAATAAATATTTTCGCTTTTTTATCCCATTCTTCCTCTTTTTTGATCTTGTCTTATATTCATGCCTAAATAAAAACAATCGATTAGAAATTTAATTATTAAAAAAGGAAATTGCAAATATAATTTTGTAATGAATTAGATAATACAAAATTAACAAGGTCCCCGTTTATATATTACTTAAGTTTATTTTTTTATTTATCACAATTTACAGACATGCTACATTTAAATACTCCTTCTTTATTTTACGCCATTTCTATTTTCTGGTAATAGGTTTATCTGTTAGAATTAACATACTTAGTCGTAAGTAGTTGGGTTTGAAAGGATGAATTCAATTGAATATACATGAAGAAAATATTGACCAGGATATTAGAAATATTAAGAAGCGAGCTAAATTAGGTTGCCTTATTTGGACAGTCATACTAACGATACTATTTGTCCTACCAATCGTTTGGGTCGTTGGCAGATTTATTTATGATATAGAATATAGAGAGTATCCTCTCGTTGTCAGTCATTCTCCAAACAATATCAATACAATTGAAATTGTAGAGGTAGGTGGTCCATACCTTTTTGGTCCTTCAAGAGTTAGGATCAAATACGAATCGATTCAAATAAAAAGAATCTTATCCAATCGTGGCGCTTCAATCTCAAAAGAAAATGTTATAGTGGATTGGGAAAGTGACTATAAGGCAACAATAACTCTTTTCGGAGATGAACAAGAACCTGACATAATAGAATTTACAGCCAAGGATACCAACAATGAAGATAAACCAAATTTTCGATTCAGTGATACGGATTAAAAGTTGTATTGTAATAAAAAATAGAGGAGGAAAGGTTTCCTAAGGCTCCTCCTTTATCAAATAGTACGCGTCCTATTAAGACATACGACTTACTTTCAGACACTATAAGATCTTTGTGGAGCGCTACACACGTCTTCTATACTATGCCAACTGAATTCCTTTGTACGATAGGTAGACTATAGTAGCGCCTTCACCTCCATAGTGCATACACGCACTTTCAAATTTTGGAAATAAATCTCTTATCCTGAGATAAGGTGAGACTTTATCCCACCTGAATAATTAACTGCCATGCACTATGATCTCTTCTGAATTCTGACTATTTAGTTACATCACTGTATAAGCCTACCAAGTATACATAACTTATCAAACAGACCTTCTAAGTAAATAAGGGTACACTTTTCCCTACTTTTATTAGCTTGATTTACTTTGCCTCATCTTCGACAACAGAAAGGACTTTTTTTGCTTTGCAAAATTATCCAATGATACCTCCCCTCCAATGAAGTCCTTGTTACTCAGGGTTTGGCTCTCGTTTAAGATTTTGTTTCATCCCCTACCTTTAAAATACTGGTACTTTTGCCTTTACATTACGGGACATTCCCCCTGTAGAATGCAGTTATGTTGACCGAACAAAGAGTACCTTACACCTAATTTAGTGTATGGTACTCTTTGTCAGTTAATTTTTGGTGTTAATAGGTCTCTTTCTCCACTCTATCTAGAAGGACATCTATAAAAGCCTCAGCTAATTGGTAAGCCTCATTATTGGTCATATCAGGTACATTAAATCCATCTTTAAGAACATACCTTACAGCCGCTAGGCCAACGTCCCCTCCATAAACATACTCATGAACAGTAGCACGTAAAAACTCCTTATTTTTATTGAATCTGGTTTCAAAAAACCTAGTATTTCTGGTTAAAACATCACCTTTATAGTAACTCAAGAAAGCATTATAAAGAGTTACATGATTGCCCTCTTCCCACATTTTTGCAATATTAACTGCATCAATATCTCCAGCCCAATCATCAAATGAAAATTCTGGACTTGTTGGAGTTCCAATATAATCTAAAGCACATTTATAAACATCGCCATTGTACTTGTCACTATTTTTATTAGCATCAATACTAATCCACACTTGGATTAAATCCCCTGCCCATCCACCATAATCTTTAATATACTGTCCAATAATTGGCAGATTACCATAAATCAAAGCAGACAAAGTAGCCATTTCATGTTCTATACCAATTTTCAACCTTGTAACAGGATCAATTATGTTTATAAATTCTTGTTCCCCAATTGCTGAGTTCACATAGTCAACAAATTCTTGGTTAATAACTCCTCCAACTATTGGCCAATGAAAATCATTATAACTTTTATGTCTATAATATTGCGTTACAAGATAGTTTGCATCCCAAATGTCAGATAGAGAAAATTGCTCTGCAAGTAATTGAATCTTCCCTAACTGTATAAAAAAATCGTCATTAAGCCCTTTTGCTTCTCCGACTGAGGATTCTCCTCTATACCTGCCAGAATTGATATTGTTATCAATTTCAATGTATCCAGATCCTGATCCAAAAGAGATAGTAGAAATTTGGTCAAAAGCCCAGTTTTTTGGTAACGGATACCCTAGGTTTCCACTAAATCCAGTGGACATACCACTAACAAAGCTTGATACAGCTAGCCCTTTTTCCGAAATTGAGCTACAAACACTTCTAGGACCATAAATACCAATTTTGTATGGAGCACCTAATTCCAACATTCTTTTATTAATTGCTCTGAAATGTGGAAGAATGTTGTCTGTAATATGATACCCTAGTGCATCAAAGTCTACAGCAAAATAAATAATGGTGTCTTTCTTAAAACCGTAGCTTTTTGCTGCATTAAAAGCAGCCTCTCCATCTAATCTTCCCTGTTCTGCATTGAAATAGCTTGCAGCCCCACCGTATGTTTGGTAAATTGGGAAAATGGTCAAACCTGCATCGAAAATAGTTTGTATTTCACCTGGTTGAATCTTTTTATTCAATGAGCTTCCTGGAACATTAGAAAGATAGCGGCCTACCGTTACATACTCTGCATCTCTAAGCACTTTGGCACGTGCTGGCGTGATTTCTGTAATACAATCAGCTGCTGTTCCTATTCGTGATGGGTCACCTGTACTTACAAGCAAAGAAGCCCATGTTTGAAAATTACCCTTTCCCGTTTCGGAAAGCTTTGTAAATGATTGAAAAGATTTTACTTGATCAGTGACAGATTGAGAAAATTCCCCGTTAAAGGGAACATCATATCCATTAAAGATCATTGCAGCTTGGAATAAATGAACAAACGAAGTTGTTCCATCGTTTGATCCTAGGGATAGAACCGGTAAAAGTCTTTGAGTTGTTGGTCCAAAATTACCATTCGCAGTCGCATCATCTAGCCCTTCTTCATACTGAATAGTGTAAATTAAAGCTTTTTGAACATCTCTTGAGAAAAAGCCGTCGCAAGGCATATAAAAGAAGTTTTTGCGATGAATATATTTCCTATTAAGCCATTGTTGAATAGTCCGGACCTTTGAGTTGCCTTTAGCTAATAGAACGTACGCATCCATTGTTAAAAGGGCCTTAAATACCTTAGGAGTTACTGTCCCATCAGCATTGGTTATACCCATATTTACTTTCATACTGCTCATTGCTGCATTTGTTCCAGGTCCAAAAACACCTGAAATAGCCCCTGGACCATATCCCTTACAGTATAAACCGCTCTGGATGATTTTCACTATGTTGGAATTGGTGTTAGAATTCATTGAAATTGGCCCTAAATTTTCCAACCTACTTAATGTTGTCGGCCCAAAACTATCAACCGGTGTTGCAATATTCAGTTCAATTTGCAAAGCTCTTGTTAAAGCATACATGGTAGGCCAGCCAGTTCTACCATTCTCTTTCTCTTCAATTACTTTATAACCTGGGTGAGAACCATAAGTTGTGTTCAACCATTTCTGTGCCTCATATACCATTTGATCCATTAGATTTCTTCCTCTCATTAATTTTATACACATTCACTTTAAGGAGTAATATCTGAACATGCTAATTAATAAAGAAAGATTTATATCAATAAATACAACTCTACTCAGAAAAATTTAAATTTCATTTGTATCTCCTTGGATAAATCAAATCCCCCTATCCTATTATGGTGTGGAAAATACTGATTTTATCTTTACTCTATTTTTGATTTATTACTTCCGCTAGTTTTAAAATTACCTCTTCTAACTTTTCAAGTCTTCGTTCAAATCTTAAAAAAAGATAGATTGTAATCACGATTGGAAAACCAAAACTACCCAAAATGGTTGTCCATAAAGAAATGTCAGCAGTACTCATAAAGTTTCTCTCCTCGAATATTAATAGTAAGGACTCTTTCTAGATGAATTTTCAATTGATCCGAATCCTCTAAAATTTGCTATAGATTTATGAAAGGTAGCCTCTCGCCTTCCTCACCTTAAATATTTTACTTGTTGGGGAACCAAGGTAAAAGCTCCAACGATTAATAGTAGATTTATGTGTTGCTTTTTTTGCAGGGGGGTTCCCTACTGTTTCTTTGAAATACCTCTAACTGGAAATCAAGAAATGTCGGAGAACAGAAGATGCTCCAGCATTTTCCTCCGTTATTAATAATATCTTCGCCTTCTATTGGACAGTGGTGTCGAAAGCTTTTCTTAGGAGATTTCTTTTCTTCCTTATGGACATATATGTACTTATTTTAAACTCATCATTGAATTTCTAACCGCTGGTTGCACCTACCACTTAAAAGGAGGAGCCCCCTGATTGTCTCCTAGTTTAGTTGAGTGCAATGACTAGGTCGTTATAGATGCTTCCTAATATTAAATCGTTATGACTAATACAAAAAATACAGCTGAACATGATTTATTCGATGGTTCTTTTCTCTAAGTTTTCAACTCCCTTTCTTATACTCAAAGAATAAAAATTTCCAATTTTCACAACATCAATGTTAAGAAACTTTTTTTTGGACCATTTCATGGAACTCCCAGAAGCCCATCACTTCGTTTAAATCGTATGTTCTAATTAAACTCATCAACTTGATGCGAAGCTCTTGTTCCAAGTCTTCTCTATTCTGGATATCCGTTTGAAGTAAGGTCTTTTTTATTTTGGGCGTAAAGATTTCGATTACTTGTTCAATTGCTTCATCATTTTTTTTAGCTTTATTCACCAGCTCATATAATCTATCCAAACAAAACACCCCCTCGTATATTATGTTTAGGCTCATTTTTAAAGCCAATAATTTCCTACCCCCTTGCAAAAATAAATATAAATCACTTGGGCGTCCCGGAGATATTTCTAGATAATGAGATTAGGCTCATTTGGGACAATTCTTTTCACTCTGGGGCTTAACTACACTTTAAGACTGTTTCTCAGTGTACGTGCGGTGCTTCCAACTCTTAGGCTGTTTTCCCTGAATCTCGAACCTAAAGGATAGTAGCTCTAGGGCGGCTTTCGAATCAGGGCAAGTTCTGATACACGAGGTTGCTGATCGGCGTTCACACTAGAGATATCTCGAGGCGTCCAAGAATAAATACCCATGATTCTCATTTGAAAGGAGGGGACAACCCATGAAATTATTTGTTGGTTTAGATGTTAGTTCTTTTGATATTAAAGTTTGTAAGTTGGACGATGAAGGAGGAAAGCTTAAATTCTTTACCGTTTCTAACGATTTACTAGGAGCTACACAACTTCGTGATTGCATTCTAGATTACAGGGAAAATCAAGAAGTTCAAGTATTAAAAATTGGCTTAGAATCTACATCCATTTATAGTTTTCATCCATCAATGTTTTTGCACGACGATGAATCGCTAAAAGCCCTTGGGGCTAAAGTATTTGTCATGAATCCGAAACAAATTGCCAACTTCAAGAAAAGCTATTCGGATATGGATAAGACCGATGAAATTGATGCTTTCGTGATTGCCGACTACCTTCGTTTCGGCCGTAACTCTATGTCCGTCGTGAAGGAAGAACAGTATATTGCTTTACAACAATTGACTCGTTCTCGTTACCAACTCATCCATCAAGTGACGAAAGAGAAACAACATTTCTTACAACACTTGAGTTTTAAATGCAATACCTTTTCACAGGATGTGGATTCATCGGTTTTCGGAAATGCCATGATGGAAATGTGCTCAGAAAAATTTAGCCTAGATGAACTCGCACAAATGCCGTTAGAGGATTTAGCTTATTTCCTTCAGGAAAAAGGGAAAATCGATTTAATGACCCAGAATGCGTGGCGAAATCCATTCAGAAGGCAGTACGGTCTTCGTATCGCTTAGATAAGGTCGTCGAAGATTCAATTGACATCCTCCATGGCACATCGATTGAAGTGATACGAACACTTCAAAAACAAGTAAAGGAGATTGAGAAAGCAATCGAACGCATCATGGCTGGTTTAGAAGAGGCCCAGACTCTTCAATCTATTCCTAGTGTAGGAACCGTTTTCACAGCTGGGATTATCGCTGAGATAGGTCCAATTGAGCGTTTCGAAGATGAAACAAAAATAGCCAAATATGCTGGTCTGTACTGGCGAAAACATCACTCTGGTCGCTTTACTGCGGATGATACTTCCCTTTCGCGCAACGGAAATCAATACCTAAGGTAATACTTAGTTGAAGCCGCCAACTCTGTAAGAAGGTATATTCCCGAGTATCAAGAATATTACACGAAGAAATACAAAGAAATACCAAATCATCAGTACAAAAGAGCACTCGTTCTAACCGCAAGAAAATTTGTGCGCTTGGTGGTTGCACTACTACGCAATCATCAATTTTTCATGCCGAAAAGGAGTGTGAATTTATGACACCTAGCCGCCAATAAATCTTTTCCTTAATTCCGGTAATTAACAATTTATTACTAGTTTAATTTAGTGCTGCCTTTTTTCTGAAATTTGTTCCTTGATATATAAAAAGCTAATCATTATGTGATTGACATATTACTGCAGGTCTTGTTTGTGTCTAGTTATTCTGACTCCTCTACCATAATTCGTTTGATTTTCTTCAGTGCTTTTCTATGAGATTTTGAAATAGTTTGCTGTGATTTTTCTGTAAAAATAGCAATATCAGTATCTGTATATCCTTTAACGTAAACCAAATAAAGAATCTCTTTTTGATTAGATGTTAGAGCTTGCACAGCTTTATAAAGCTTAGGATCGAGAATATAATCTAAAATGTTATCTGACCGTACATTGTAATCTTCGTTATATTGCACTAGGTCTTTATAAACCAAATCGGAATCTGTACTTACAGGCTGATCAAGTGTTAGAGGAAAACGAATATTTTTTTCTCGAATCTTCTTATCCAAATTAATCCCGTGATAAAAAAGTGTTGTTGAAACATACGATGTAAAACGAACATAAAAATAGAAAACCTTGAATGTACGATCTAAATTTTCTTTATTTTTTACAGTTGGACAGCATACAGCTTTCTTAAATAGTTCATAATTTTCTCTCTTGGACAGAAATCCACTAATTAATGGGTTATTCATAAAAGAATCATTCTTTTTGATAAATTCACGCAATTTACAACAACTATCTTCTAAATTGTTCATTTTCATACCCCTTATGAGAGGAACGTATGCTCCTCCTATCCCCAAAAAATTTTACCTTTTTTAAGAATAAATCATTAAGATTGGAACATTAATTCTTCTCTATTTGATCGTTTTCACAAAAAGTCTTTATTTCATTAGAAGTTTTGGTTGCTGCTTCAACTATTCCATTAAAATTATTTTTCTGAAAACAGCGGTATCGATGCATTTTGTATAATAGGCTTGAGTTTTCCTAGCTTCGCAATAACATTAAGTAATCTTATAGAAGCCAAGTCAGTCACCTTCTTTCACTTTTTACTGATACACACTATAAAGAATATTATAGGAAAAAAATAACAACCTACTTTAACAAATATTTCAATAAAATTATTTTTTTGTAAACTATTCGCTTAGCAACTATCTTCTTTTCTTTAGTTTTCTACGATTTTGAGCTCATTGGGTAAGGGTCTGATGGATAAATGGAATGAAGGCGAAGAAGAATATCGATACTTTCAAAAGTAACATTTATCTCTTTTTATTTTGATTAGTATTAAACATTACTTTTAATCCACACCTACTTTTTTGATGTTTTTTTGCTTGTTTAAAACAGATTTACAAGATAATGGAACTATCTCTGATGGAATCCATAACACTTCATTGTTTTTAAGTACGTCGTTAGAAGATTCATCAGATTTTTCAGAAGTACGTGGAATTGAAACCCTCAAAGAGTATTCAAGAGGTGCTGTTCAACTAGCTAAAGAAAAAAATGCTGATAAGTCCATTAAAGAGAAATTAATCCGGGTTGAGCAACTTATCCAAGAAGCTGAAGCAAATGAGAATATTACCAAGCTTCAAGAAGCAAATGAAATCTTGATGAAATTGGATCTGGAATTTAACAAAGATGTCCTTCAAAAAGAAGAAATCGAATTAATTAAATCAAAATTAAATGGATGATGCTCCTGAAAGAATAAGTGGACTGTTGAAAAAATCAGAAAGTTACCAATAATTTGATAACAAGCAACGTTAGGAATTGCTTATTTAATAGTTAAGAGCCTCAGACTGTAGACAAACCCGCTGAAATCGAGTTTGCCTACAGTCTTTTTTCATTTACAATAATTATTAAGAAGATAGAGTTATTTTGAGGTGATGAATTATGATGACGAGAAACAATAGTACTGAAAGATACCAATTAGATATAATCGCAATAGACCAACTAGTACCAGAAGATCATTTAGTTCGTAAAATTGAATTAGCTATTGACTTCTCTTTCATTAATCCATTAGTTACTGTCTCTCTAGTAAATATATGTTTATTCGCATTCGTTTTTAAATGCGTAGAATCAGAAATTAAAACTCTTCCCCTTCCGTGTTATGTTTCATAGCTAAGAAGAGGATAGCGTCAATTATATTGAAAAAATCGTTGTATCTTTAAAATTCCAACTAATTGTTGAATGATGAGGAACGAATTCGTAATCTTTATTACTAAGAACTAGCGGGCTAGTTAATACTTGATTCTCGCGTTCAAGCAATGCCATATAAGTACCCGATAATATCATTTTGAAAAGTTATACTGAGAGTAATGCGGCTAATTTTTCCTATAATGGAAGAAAAACTATTTAGGTATCGATTTTACGTAGAAGATGATTAGCTAGACAAGTTCATTAAGTAGGGCAAATCAACAATACTATATTAGCGCAGTGAATTAGCTAGTATTTGAAATAGTATAGGC
>JAEWDX010000040.1 GCA_023389895.1 Bacillota bacterium | reverse complement strand
TCCTGTGGGCCTCAAGCATAAGACGAGCCGGCAGGAAGATTTGTCTTTTAATCTTCTTGACGGATTGACTTATGACCTCGAGCCGATAGCGTCTGAAGCTAGACAAGGAAAAGCGGAGACGCCGCAGCTAGACACCAGGAAGCGGAAGTGAATTTTATGTTGAATTTTACATTAAAGTGGAAAATAACAAATGCCGATGAACAGAAAATGATAAGAGACTTTTTAAAAGAAAAAGGCATTTCCAAAACTGCTCTCACTGATATTAAATTTAAGGGCGGTCATATTTTCGTCAATGGTAAAGAAGAAACGGTCCGTTATTTATTAAAAATTAGAGATGAACTAAAAGTTGAGTTCCCGAAAGAAAATCCGAGTGATAGTTTAAAGGGAGAGGATACCCCCCTACATATTTTATATGAGGATGATTATGTGCTTGTCGTGAATAAACAAGCTGGCATGAGCACAATCCCTTCACGAGAACATCCTTCAGGAAGCTTGGCGAATGCAATTATCGGCTATTATCAAAAAATTAATCTCGCTGCAACAGCTCATATTGTGACAAGACTCGATCGTGATACATCTGGACTTGTTCTGATTGCTAAGCATCGCCATGTCCATCATTTATTCAGCGAACAGCAAAAAATTCGAGAAATTAAGCGTGTGTATGAAGCGTTATCTTCCGGAAATTTGCCGGAGGACAGCGGAATCATTAAGGAACCGATAGCCAGAAAGACAGACAGTATTATTGAAAGAGAAGTCAATCCGAATGGACAATACGCCTCTACTCGCTTTAATGTTATTCAACGCTATCATGCATTTACGCTTTTGCAGCTACAATTAGAAACTGGGCGTACACATCAAATTCGCGTTCACCTTGCTTATCTTGGCCATCCATTATTAGGTGATGATCTTTATGGTGGTCAAATGGATCATATAAATCGTCAGGCACTTCATTGCTGTATGCTTGAGTTTTATCATCCCTTTATTGAGAAAAAATTAACTTTTACACAGGGAATGCCTGAAGATATGAGCCGCTTGACAAAGCAGTTCTAATTAAAAAACCAAGAATGTTGTAAAATAAACATTCTTGGTTTTTTAATTTCTGCCGTATTTACATTGTAAAGGACTTTTATGGAATGCTCTGTGATTATCTAAAAGTCTCTTCATTTATTTATTAGCTTCATTTATGATTATGACGAAAAATTTAGTTTTCGTGATTAAATTTCTCCTTTACATATGGCATGGATGATTGAACTGAGACGATTTTCATTTCTGGATATTGTAGAGCAGATAATTTATTTCCGAATACTGCGCCGGTATCAATATTGTATGTATTATTCAAAATTTGTACTTCATTCATTGGCGTATGACCATAAACAATCAGCGCTTTTCCTTTGTATAGCCGCGCCCAATTGCGACGAACAGGAGAGCCATCTGAATTTTTTTCACCGGTAATATCACCGTATAAAACAAAGGTTTTTACTTTTTCCGACGTCTTTCCGATGTAGTCCTCGCGAATACCAGCATGGGCAATGATGAGTTTACCGCTTTCCAATATTTTATATAGTGGTGTATTTTCATACAATGTAATGAATTTATGGCGTATCTCCCTCCTGTCATGCTCATTAAGTGCATGATATTCCGCAACAGTTGTTTCAAGTCCATTAGTTATTTGTACTTTATTTCCGATAAGGAAGCGATAAAGCTTATTACAGTGATTTCCAGGAACGTAATAGGCGAGGTCGTTTTTTACAAGACTGGAAACGGTTGTGATTACTTGCAATGATTTAGGCCCTCGATCAGTTAAATCACCGACAAACGCCAATCTTCTTCCTTTTTTATGAATTGGCAAACCGTGAGTCCAGACGTACCCAAGTTTGTTCGTAAGCTCTGTAAATTCATTATAGCACCCGTGAATATCACCGATTATATCTAGTTTCATACATGACTCCTTTCTTTATTTATTTATCTTGAACCATTTCTAATTAATTATCGCAGATTAAGCGACAAAAAAGTGAAGATTTGCTAGTATAAGGAATAATCTTTCATGTAGCGGGCGCCAGTATCATTGGATAAAATAGTTTTTTCTGTATTTTTTGAGTTGAGAATCTGGAAGAAAAATGGAGGGATTTGATGGAGGAACATGGAGTTTCTTTAGCATCACTCGTTATTGTTATTATCGTTGCTTTTTTAACCCCGATTTTATTGCACCGTTTTAGAATTAATTTTATTCCGGTTGTTGTCGCAGAAATCCTAATGGGGCTAGTAATAGGAAAAAGTGGTTTCGATATTGTCCAACAGGATATGTGGCTTGAAACACTGTCAACATTAGGATTTATTTTTCTTATGTTTTTGAGTGGATTAGAAATTGACTTTTCCGCTTTTACCGGAAGAAAGAAGAGGGCTACTCTACCAAGTGGCAAACTCGAACCAAATTCATTTCTTATTTCTTTCATTATTTTTATTGGAATTTTTCTCCTTTCATTTGGGCTATCTTTTCTATTTGTCATTACAGGATTTATTGATAATGTTTTTTTAATGACATTAATCATTTCCACAATTTCATTAGGTGTTGTCGTTCC
>JAEWDX010000033.1 GCA_023389895.1 Bacillota bacterium | reverse complement strand
GATATTATTAAACATTCGGTATAAAGAAATCGGAGTTCATTTAGGGTAATGGGTGACGTGTAAATCACATCACCCCAACATTTGACTTAGAACCAAAAAAACGAGCATGGTCATTGACCATACTCGTTTTTTTCTTAATTTCCTTTTACTTCGGTTTTATTTGGGTGATATAGCTTTCTGCTTATAAGTGTCTGAATCGTTAAGAAGATCCCGCCAATTGTCCAATATAAAGGAAGGGCAGAAGGAGCATTTAAAGAAATCATGACAATCATAACAGGAGAGAGCAAACCCATAAATTTCATTTGCTGCTGCTGCGCTGTCGGCATACTCGATAAAGATACTTTGAATTGTAAATAATAAACAATTCCTGCAATTGCAGTAATCCAAATATCCGATTGCCCGAGATTAAACCATAGAAATGTATGGGAAGCAATTTCTTCTGATCCTCTAATCGCATAGTAAAATCCCATTAATATTGGCATTTGAATGAGAAGAGGCAAGCAACCCATATTAAGTGGATTCACTCCATGCTTTTGATAAAGACCAAGCATTTCTTGTTGAAGCTTTTGTTGTTCTTTTTGGTCCTTTGTCGCTTTTATTTTCTTTTGGATTGCATCCATTTCTGGTTTTAGAACATCCATTTTTTCTTTCATATCTCGTTGCTTTTTATATTGCTTAAGCATAAGTGGCATTAGCACTAATCTAATTACGAGTGTTATGACAATAATCGCAATTCCATAGCTATTAAAAATCTCTGCAAGCCAATGAATTAAATTTGCAAAAGGCTCAACAAAATAATTGTGGAAAAAGCCGTCATTATTTTGACCAGGCTGGCTTGAGCATGCAGATAATATGAACGTGAGCGCTGAAAGCATGGCTAAAAGATAAATATTTTTTCTTTTCATTTATTATTTCCTCCTATTAATTCAATTACATACTAAATTAATAGGAAATTGTCCGTCGGAATCGTCTCCAGAACCTACTTTTTTGCGAATACATTTTACAATCCATGTTAAAATCGGGTTCACTAAGACATAGTATCTCATTTTCTGTAAAGAATAATCTACAGGATAAGTGATATTAACTGGATTCTTAGTAGAATTTGTAAAATGATATTCAACGTTCCAAATCCACAGAATTTTAACAATCAACCCGAATAAGAGGGTTACATAAATTGTATATTCAGCTGGGATAATGGAAATATCATTAAAAAAATCAGTCATTATCTCACCTCAAATAGGGCAGTAAATAAATTATAATTTAATTTCCCTATTGAAGCAATTATGAACTATATCCAATTAATTTCTCTTAATAAGGTTGTACATACTAATAGGAAGTAATAGAATATAAAGTGGACTTAATTTAGATTGAACGGAGAGGTAACTTGGCTCTTTTTAAAAAGAAATCATTTTTCACATTATTAAAAGTTCTACTTCCCATTTTTATTTTATTGCTTCTAAATTATGAAGCAAAGGAATTATTTAGAGATTTTAATTGGGATTTATTAAATATTTATTTTGATAAATTAACGAAGCAAAATATTGTCTTAATTTTAATATTAGGATTAATCTGTTTAACACCGATGTATTTTTATGATGCTATTTTAGTGAAAATCTTCCATATTCAGATTCCAAAAAGAAAGCTTATTTTTTATTCTTTATCTGCTAATGCACTTTCTAATTTTGTGGGATTTGGTGGTGTTGCGGGTGCAACATTAAGGTCCTATTACTATAAGAAATATGTACACGATAATACACCTTATATCACAATCATTGCAAAGCTATCGTTATTTTTTTTAACTGGTTTGTCTATTTTATCGTGGATGATTGTTTTTTCTGATTTTCATGTTTATTCAGAGATTCACCTTGTTAAATTTGCAGTATGGGCAATTGCGGCTTATACCCCCTTATTTCTGCTTTTTTTCCTTTTTGGAAAATCATTTTGGAATTTTAAGAAGCTAGATCGAGGGTATATTAGTGAATTAATTGCTGTTTCTATTTTTGAGTGGTTATTCGTCGTGATTTGTATTTGGGGAATAGCGAATCTATTAGGGTTGAAGGTTACTTTAATCGAAATTTTTCCGATTGTTATAATTTCAGCATGTGCTGGAATTATTAGTTTAATTCCTGGAGGAATTGGCTCATTCGATTTTGTTTTTTTAATCGGAATGGAAACGAAGGGCTTCCCGACAGAATTAAGCCTACTGATCATAATGTTTTACCGTTTAAGCTACTATCTGTTTCCTGTTATACTAAGCTCACCTTTTTTACTTTTTCAGCTTTTTCGCAAAAGAAAAAAATAAATAAGTAAGAAGGGAGCTGTTCAGTTAGTTTTCATTGACTTGAATAGCCCTAATATTTATGCTCAAGAGGTGCTACGGGTCATTCAATTGATGTAGCACCTTTATAATTAGAGCGCTGCTGAGGCTTGACTAACCTCACGTTCATTTTGGGTGAGTGATGCGGCACGTTCAAATTCTGTTCGGGCTTCATCGTAGCGCCCTAGCTTTACTAAGAGATCCCCGCGAACACTCGGCAATAGGTGATAGTTCTTTAAGGATAGGTCAGCGTTGAATTCGTCTACAATTTGAATACCAATGTCCGGACCAAATGCCATGGATATTGCAACTGCCCGGTTTAAATCTACGATTGGCGAAGGCATTAATTTCTCCTTGCCCAAATCCATGTGGATCTGGCATCCGTACTGCCCATTCGATAGCCTCTTCTCTTGATTTAACCTCGATCAAAGTATATCCTGCAATTAATTCTTTGGCATCAGTAAACGGACCGTCCATAATCTTTGGTTTACCATCTGGATCTGGATAGGAAATTCTTATTCCACTTGAACTAGGATGTAGTCCATCTCCTGCTAATAAAACACCAACTTTCTTTAAGACCACTAAAAGAGGTGGTTGTTTTTAATGTGACGATTTTGTCAGCTTGCGGTCATGTTTAGAGATTTTAGGACGGCGTGAGGAATAGAAGAGAAAAAAGAAAAAGCTGGCTCAAGAAGTTGTTGGTAACGACTTTTTGAGCCGGATTTTTATATAGATTCATGATTTCCTTCATGATGAATAGGGCGAAGAAGCTTTGCCGATACTAATCTTTTCTTAACAATTATGCCAACCCATGAGGCAAGTGCTGCTTTAATGAGCCCCATAATGATAAATGGAGTGACCCCACTTGCAATCGCGACAGCCCATGTGAGATTAGCAGCGATTTTTAACCATAATGTACCGAAGGCTAATGTAATCACCATGCCTATCGTATTAGCAATCATCGCATGGATAAATAAAAAATTTGTTTTTTCTAAATAATAACCAATGAAAAATGCCGTTGGAATAAACCCGATTAAATAACCACCAGTTGGTCCGAAAAGTTTCGCGATTCCCCCAGAAAACTCAGCAAAAACAGGGACTCCAGTTGCTCCAATCATGATATATAGGATGACAGAGATTGTGCCATAGCGAGATCCGAGTATTGTGGCGGCTAATCCAATCCCTAAAGTTTGCCCAGTGATAGGAACAAGTGGCAATGGAATTATTACTTGAGCTAAAATACAAATAATTGCAGTAAACAGTGCTGTCATAATCAATGATCGGAGTTTTATTTGTTCATTTGTCATTTGAAAGTCTCCTTTATTCATATGTAAACTAAAAATAAAATTAGTTTACATATAATTTTATTTATTTTAAGGGTGCTTGTCAATAAAAGAATGGACTGTAAGCAAATTTCAGCTAATCATTGACAGTATCGGGTAAAATAAGATATAGAGAATATAGAGTTATTCTAGTTTTGTAAGAGGAACAGGGGGATGAAAGATGAAAAGGGAATATTTAGATGATAGTCTAGCACTACATACAGATCTGTATCAAATCAATATGGCAGAAACATATTGGGAGGATAATATTCATGAAAGGAAAGCTGTTTTTGAAGTATATTTTCGAAAAATGCCTTTTGGAAATGGATATGCGATTTTTGCAGGGCTAGAAAGAGTGATTGAATATATTGAACAGTTTCGTTTTTCTGGGGAAGATATTGCTTATTTACGCGATGAGCTTCATTTTCCAGAGGATTTCCTTGATTATTTAGCTTCCTTGAAATTTACAGGCACAATCAAATCAATGCAAGAAGGGGAACTTGTATTTGGAAATGAGCCATTAATGAGAATTGAAGCACCGCTAGCACAGGCGCAGATTATCGAAACAGCTATCTTAAATATCATTAATTACCAAACATTGATTGCGACAAAAGCTACCCGAATTAAAGAAGTAATTGGCGACGAAACAGCAATGGAGTTCGGTTCAAGAAGAGCACAGGAAATGGATGCAGCCATATGGGGAACGAGAGCTGCTTATATTGGTGGCTTCAGCGCTACTTCTAATGTGCGGGCAGGGAAGAAGTTTGGTATCCCAGTTTCGGGAACTCATGCTCATTCACTTGTTCAAGCATATAATGATGAATACATAGCATTTCATAAATATGCAAAACGCCATCGTGATTGTGTTTTTCTTGTTGATACATATGATACGTTAAAATCGGGTGTACCTACGGCAATTAGAGTTGCAAAGGAGCTTGGCGATAAAATAAATTTTATCGGAATTCGAATAGATAGTGGTGATATCGCTTATTTATCTAAGGAAGCACGTAAAATGTTAGATAAGGCCGGATTCCAAAAATCGAAAATATTTGCTTCCAATGATCTGGATGAATATACAATTTTACATTTAAAGGGACAAGGAGCGAAAATTGATTCATGGGGAATTGGCACAAAATTAATTACTGCATATGATCAGGCAGCCCTTGGTGCCGTGTACAAGCTTGTTTCTATTGAAAATGAAAGAGGGGAAATGGTTGATACGATAAAAATTAGTGGTAATCCAGAGAAGGTGACAACACCAGGCTTGAAAAAGGTATTTAGAATTATTAGTCTCAAAAATCAAAAATCAGAAGGCGATTATATCACGTTAGAGGATGAAAATCCGCAAGATGAGGCTAGATTGAAAATGTTTCACCCTGTTCATACTTTTTTGAAAAAGTATGTGACAAATTTTGAAGCTAGGGAGCTACATAAAGATATTTATGTGAATGGAAAATTAGTCTATACTTCCCCAAATTTACGAGAAATTCGACAATTTGTCCGAGATAACTTGGAGTTGTTATGGGAAGAATATCGCCGTTCCTTGAATCCGGCAGAATACCCTGTTGATTTAAGCCAGAAATGTTGGGGAAATAAAATGCAGCATATTCAAAATGTGAAAGAAAAAGTAAAGCAATCGATTCATAACGGTTGGGGGAAAGAATAATGTCTCTTCAGCAAAGAATTATCCAGCAATTACAAGTAAGTGCAACAATCGATCCAAAAATAGAAATTAGAAAGCGGATTGACTTTTTAAAAGAATATTTGATGAAAACGAAAGCAAATGGTTTTGTTCTTGGAATTAGTGGGGGCCAGGATTCAACGCTTGCTGGGAGGCTCGCACAACTAGCGGTTGAAGAACTTAGAAAGGAAGGACATCCAAACGCATTATTTGTAGCTCTGCGCCTTCCATATGGTACGCAGCAAGATGAAGAAGATGCGAAATTAGCATTGTCCTTTATTTACGCGGATGAAGAATATGTTTTTAACATAAAAACAGCAGTAGATGATCTGCAGTTAGAGTATAATCGAATTATTCCAAATCAACCGATTAGTGATTATCAAAAGGGGAATATGAAAGCAAGAATTCGGATGATTGCCCAATATGCTTTCGGTGGAGAGAAAGGTTTATTAGTACTCGGAACTGATCATGCAGCTGAAGCAATTACCGGCTTTTATACGAAGTATGGCGACGGGGGGGCAGATGTCACCCCTCTTACTGGACTTACGAAAAGGCAAGGAAGGGCTCTGCTACAACAATTACAGGCTGACGAGCGTTTGTATTTAAAAATCCCAACAGCGGATTTATTAGATCAAAAACCTGGTCAAGCAGATGAAACAGAGCTTGGAATTTCCTATGATGAGCTTGATGATTATCTTGAAGGGAAGCAAGTTTCAAAAGAGATTGCTGAAAAAATTGAGAATCGTTATTTCATGACTGAGCATAAAAGAAGAGTACCAGCATCAATGTTTGATAATTGGTGGAAGTAAAAGGAATGAAAAAGAATGAAAAAGCTAAGCAGTAAGTGCATTACTTACAGCTTAGCTTTTTAAACTAATCAACTACAATATAGGCAATCATAGGGCCATTATTCTCTCTTTTGGAATGAGTGTGACAAATTAGTCGATAAGTACCTTCTTTTGTAAAATGGAGAGGTACAACCGTATCCTCACCTTTTTTAATGATCCCGTTAATAGTAGTTCCTTCGATGGTAAAGGGATGTTCAACCCCATTAATTCCAGATATAATAAGGTTTACTTTTTCTCCTTTTGAAACAACAATTGTCCCAGGATCCCAGCGATAAGCCTCAATCTCTTTTCCGTTTGGCAGCTTTGCTTTAAATTCCCCTGTCACCATATGAATTTCTCGTATAGAATTTTTTTCTCCTATACTAAAGGCTGGTTTTGATTGAGTATTTAGAAATAACCAAATCGATCCAGCTACGACAGCAATTAGCGCGACGAGTGTAATAAAAATAGCCCTTTTTTTTAATACTAGAAATGGCATTTAAGTTCCTCCTCATAAAAATGATAGCTTATTTTTATAGTTATGCATTTGGAAGGGGGAACTTGTCTAATTTTTATTTTAAAGTCGATAAAAATTTATTTAATAAAGGACACGGCTAGTAGCATCGAAAATGAGATTAAAATCATCACAATGACAAGCATCCATG
>JAEWDX010000028.1 GCA_023389895.1 Bacillota bacterium | reverse complement strand
CCCGTATGCTGGATACTTCCATCAATACTTTTTAAATTTCCAAAATAAATAACATCGCTATTATTTCTAATTCTTCCATCTGCCCCTAACATTAAAACAGAAGCATCACAGTCAATATTTTGCGTATTTCCACCACCGAAAAGAGCCCCTAAGAAGCCGCCGCCACCACGACTTTGTACAGGATCCCATCCCAATCCTACTAAAATTCTAGAAAGTCCAGGGTTTCCTTTCGTTAAATCGATACGTTGTCCTTTTTGTAAATTAATTGCCATTATTTTCACCTCATCAAAATAGTAGTCATTGGATTTATTTAAACTTACATAGCTACTAAAAGAAAGCGATTCGAAAATTAGTTGCCATGTTTCAGTTTTTTGAAATTATCTTGCAGCTGCTCTAATCTTTTTGTTCCTTCTTCACGCATCCGCTTATTCTCTTCTTCAATTGCTTTTGTTTCTTGCATTCCTTTAATAATAATGTTCCAGGATTCTTCAATCGTTTCAATTTTAATGCTTGGGCTGCCCGCAAGTCTTGCAATTTCAACACTTTGATTCGAAATATTTTGCGCATTGCGCACAAGCATTTCATTCGTTCTTCTGTCAAGCTCATTCATTGAGTCAGCAACAAGCTTTTGCCTTTTTGCTGCCACCGCCTGAATTAAACCATTTTTAAAAATTGGAATCGTTGTCACAAACGCAGAATTGATTTTCCCGATGAGCTTCGTATTTCCTCTTTGCAAAAGACGAATTTGCGGAGCTGTTTGGAGTGAAACCATTTTTGCCATCTCAAGGTCATATACTCTTTGCTCTAATAATTCAATCGCATTTCTTAATGTATCAAGCTGCATGGAGGCCATTTGATCACCTGCTGCTGTACGGGACTCAAGCTGTGGCAGTTGGTTTTGTTTCAAATCATCAGCCTTCATTTGGCCTGCAACAGCATACTTTTCTAATGTAAGATAATATTGATAGTTTTGCTCATACATCTGATCAAGCATCGTTGTTGAGTCAACCATTTCAGTTTGATACTTCGAAATTTCAACATATACTTTATCAATTTCTTGACCCATTGTTTGATATTTTCCAAACAATTTATCAATCACTTTTTCGCCTTTTTTAAATAACTTGCCAAAAAAACCACCTGAAGCTTGTTCGAAATCCTTTTTATCGAACTTATCCATGATTTTTCCAAGCTGCTTTAATAATTCTCCTGAATCTTCAACCTTTGTCGTTCTCATATTGCTTAGTATTTGATCAGAAAAGCGCGAAATTTGTGTTGCTGGCTCTTTTCCGAATTCGAGAATTTGAATCTGGTCTCTATCATCAATTGATCTAGCCAAATTTTGCACCTCTGGATCTTGGCGAAGTGCTAACTTTAATTCGGAAACGCTTGCTTCTGACAGCTTATCTTCTTCTGATTTTTGCAAGATTAAATCTAAATTTCCTGGCTGCGCTTGGTTCATTCCTTTAATCTCCTCTCAGATTTTTAAACATTCCTTGGACCTTTTTGAAAAAAGAAGGCTCTTTAAATTCTAATTCAAAAACAACATCCTCTAGCCAATGAACATCATAAATATCTTCATGAATAAAATTTTCTAAATCATTTTGACCAGCTGGATTATACAAAACGATGTCAATCCCAAATTGGCTTAATAACAGAAGTAAAGCAGCATCTGTTCTCGTCATCGTCCCATTTAATTCATTATTATAAAGAATAAGCTTCGGTACATCTTGGGAATAGTCGAACTTTTGTAAAAGCTTTAGTACACTTGCTGGAATTTGCATCCCCTGTGTAAAAAGATATGTTTTTAATTCTTCAACATCTTCATTGTAAAGTGTTTTCAACTGTGGCCGAGCACATATATTTCGGATTGCCGTTGCAATCCCATTTTGCAAGCCGGTTGGTAAATGCTGATATTTCCAATAATGAGCCGATACCATTTTTTGTGGATCAGGTAGGCCATCATGTCCAAGAGCATTGCGATAATGAAAACGGAAATCATTATTTATATTATTCGTAAAGGGAAAACGCTGAATGAGTAGGCTATGCTCAAATTCAGTAATCGCCTGAAGCCGCTCCCAATATTCTTTACGATTTTTACTAACACCTTGGACTTTAGCAAAAATAGCTGGGATTTTTACTTCACCATTTTTCACATCGAAATTTGGTCGAATCATTGATTTTTCTTTAATCAAAATAAATAACTCATCATAGGTTGTTTTTAACGTAACGGACAATGGCGTATAATCTCGTAGCTGCCAAGGTTTGTACAAACCTGAGCCCTCATGATTTAAAATTGATTCTATCTCCCTTGAAGCTCGGTAAGCAACGGTTGCACTTCTTCTCCGTTTCTCCGTCGGGAATGGATCAGGTTGCTTCATCTCAGGATATTTAGATATGGACACCTTTTCTTTCAATGGCTCAAAATTGGCAAAGGCATCATTTCCTGATGGAGAGAAGATAATGACATCACAACCTAATTGCACTAAATAGGCAAGAAAATAATGATGACTTCGATTCGAATTTCCATACCATAAGAACTTCGGCATTGCCTGCTCTAAGTTTACACGATCCCATTCTGTGCTTATGTGATTAGCCGTCCATTTAATAACATCAACAAGCACCCTTCTTAGTTCATTACTTTTTAATCCTTCAGGCTCCTCAGATGAAAACATCTTCAAAATTTCAATCATTGCCTCTCTTGATTTCCGATGCAAGGCAGGATTTTCTGAACTTAATAGGAGCTTTTCCCCATCTAAAAACGCCACAAAACGGTTAATCGATAAATTTTGTTCTCGACAAATATTCAGTACCTTTTGTATGGATTGAAATTGCTGATTTTCAATTGTCTTATCTAGCGTATCCTCGGTTAATAAATTCAGTCCGATTTGTTCTGTATGAATATAATCATATAGACTGTTATAGTATTCGTCTTCATCTAGCGGAATCCCTAAAAATTGCGCAGTAACTTGCCCAATTTGAATTGTTCCCTGTTCGATCGAAAAAAAACGCCTTTCCTTTATTGGTTTTTTTAAAGTAGTTAACCAATTTTCGATTGAAACAGGCAGAAAATGATTGATCATCTGATTGTATAATTGGCTCATTAAAAATATCCCTTCCCTCTATAAGCGAAAGACCATCAAATTATGTAAGATATTACATTACATATCATATCATAGGTTCGCACATGTCAGAAATATTTCTTAGTATTATTACGAATAATACTAAGAAAAAGATTCATTCATCTGTCGAAGGAAGAATTTTCACCGATTTGATTGTCTTTGCATACGTTAAAGTACTATGTTTAGAAGGTGAGATCAATGAGACATTTTGTCAGAAGGGATCGTTTTCAAGTAACGGATCCCGAGCTAGAATTGGTTGAAACTGTATTGTTTTCAGGATTTTTTATTCTGATTGATTTATTCTTTTTTTCCTTACTCTTTACTTTCATGACAATGCCGATCCACTCATCTATTATTGGAGCTATATTTGTTTTTCTTAGCTTTTATTCATTAGGCGCATGCTTATATTTATTTTTGAGAAAGTGGCTGCATGATTAAAGCACGAAGAATTTCTTCCCCCGCTTTTATACCAGTTTCCATTGTGATGATAAAATGGTCTTCAGCTACTCGATTTTTCACTAATTCACCATGTGAGGGGACATAAGCTAAATCACATATTTTCAGAAAATCATAATCTAAAATGGAGTCTCCCGCACCATAAATAGTTTGAATCCCTTGCCTTTTTTTAATAAAATTTATTGCCTCACCCTTACTAATTGGGTTAGGCATTACATATAATTTTTTCCCCTGTATAGATACTCTCCAGCTATTTTGAGCCGCGATCGAGTGAATGATTTCGATTTTTTCCTTTGAAAGGGCTTCTTCAAGAATATAGTAAAAGAAAAGATTTTCAGCTCTCTTTATTTGACCATTAATGTTGAGCGTTTCGAGTACTGCAATCATTTTTTCCAAACTCGTGCACTCTTTACTTAACCGTGCTTCGATATAATTCCGCCATTCGATAAGCGGTTCTCCTTTATAGATAATATTGGCTCCATTGGAGGTCACAGCATATGTTAAAGCTATTTCCTCCATAAAAGGAAAAATTCGTTTAAATTGATCGGATGTCCTCGTTGTAACTGGGACAAATAACAGTTGATTCGTTAATTGTCCTAATAACTCAAATGATCTTTTCGTCATATAAGCTACATTTTGCTTATCTTTGCGTTCTACGGGTATTAATCCCTGAATATTTTCTTGCCCAAAATCAATTAATGCCCGCTGCGAATAAATAAGCGTCCGATCTAAATCAGAGGCAAACATCATTTTCATCATTCTAAACCTATTTTTTTAATTAAACCACAGCAAGTGTAGCTCATATTCGGATAATGAAGAATTTCTACATTTCTTTCCTTTGCAAGTAAAACAATATGCTTAATATAAGGGCTATCAGGATCCTTTATTAATATTTTCCAAGGCACTCTTCTTAACAGCACCCTTGTCGTTTCACCTACACCAGGCTTCACAAAATGAGTTGATTCAATTGAAAATTCACGAGCAATTATCTCAATCTCTTTCATTCCTTGAAAAGTGGCAGCTCCGTGATTTTTCAATAAATAATTCGATTCAATTCTTGCGTTATCAAAAGTGGCAGAGAACTCACTTGTAATGATATCTAAATACTCATTCGATACATCCGCTTCGCTTAATTCTCGGTAATACTTTGCCCCATGAAAATCATCTTCTCCAATAAGCTGTTCATTTAGAACCGTTCGACTAATAAGCCCTGATACGGTTGAATTCAAACACGCACTTGGAATGAGGAAATCCTCTCTCGTTCCATATAAACTTGTACAATGCCCAGGATCTGCTAACACAGCAAGTGTATCATCGAGAAAAATTCCGTATTTCTCATGAAAAGCTTTACATGCTTTCGTTAGTTCGATCGAAATAGCCCCTTTTCCTGTCCAACCATCAATAAATTGAATTTGTTTTCCCTTATGTTTCTGCAAAATAGCATGAATCGCATTTTCATCGATTCCACGATCGCGAATAATCGAAATACTGTAATGCGAGAGATCAAGTTGATAGGCGGCTGCAAGATACCGTTTCATAAGAATGCCGATTGGGGTACCTGCTCTTGCTAATGAAACAAGAACTGTATTCTCCCCCTTTAATTGATAAATTTGCTCTGAAACGATGGCGATACATAAGGCAACCTTTTGCTTATATTCTTCAAGTGTCTTTCTAAAAAGCTGAAGATAATTTTCCGGCGGCTGATATTCGATTGGCAATGTTTCACTGTAATGCTGTCCTAATTGAATATTTCTTTCGCGATTTTCAATCGTGCCTTCAAGCTGACAGCCACTTAAATCCTTTAATAAAAAAATACAATCACTTTTATCGTAGGAACTAAACTTAATCGCATCATCAATCATCTTAGCTGCCATCTAATTCTCCACCTTTAAAAAAGACTATTTTTATATCCATAATTTTTGTTTTCTCTAATTCTTTTAAGAACGGCTCTAATTCTTTCATCGATACTGCCCGTTCAATAAAAAGAAATAATTCATCATATTCAGCTGGGGGAATATTATAAACAAAATTGGCAACTCCACCATTTTCAATGCTCTGGAAAGAAAGTCCATACTTAGCACCATAATTTTCAAGCTCAGCTACATAAATCGGACTTCGGGTCGTTGATTGATAATAAACCCCACTCCCCATATATGAAGCGATTTTCATCGGTAAAAACATAAACTCGCCCGTTCCTAGACAAAGCGTCTTCCTTCCATTGCGCACATTAGCTAAATACTCTCCAACCTTCAGTAATCCTTCATTTAACTGCTCATTTTGCTTCGAGTTTAGACTAAACCTTCCAGTTTCCTTTATATAAGGGATCTTATTTATTGTTCCAGCAACCGAGCTTGACTCATATGGAACCGCTGTAAATAAAGTAGGAAAGCGCTTTTCAAGTGAAATGATCTTTATTGACTGTGAAACGGGAGAATCTATTATCGGTAATTTTCTATTTTCCTTCACTTCTAAATTTCCAACAGCCTTGATTTTTCCTTTTAGTAGACTGACAGAATGAATGCAAATATTAAGCTCCTTCTCAAGCTGTCGATACAATTGAAGATCTTCTTCAGATCGCCAATCCAATATCGAGACAACAGTATAATTTTTGCGCGGAAACCTTTTATGAATATTGCGAATAATATTCATATTGGTCTTTCCTGTCGTCATTTCATCATCAACAAGGATGATCTCTCTCGTATTGTTTAGAATTGATTCATCAATATAACAGCGATGGGAGGTCGCATGTGAATGCTCCTCCTCAAAGGTAATAGCAGGTTCAACAGCCATTATTTCCTCTCTTGTCGTATGGAAGAAATCAGCTTTTTGAAAACATTGGAAAAAAGCATGTCCTAATGCTGTCGCTGTTTCAGCAAAGCCAATAATAACAGGATTCCCACCGTTCAATCGTTGTCTACCGATTGCAGCCTGATCATTTAAAAAGGCGGATAGCAATTTATTCGTTTGTCCCGTGTTTTCGCCTCTTACCGTTTCCAAATATCTATTCGCCAGTAATTCACCAATCAGTAAACCCGTTTTCGGGTTGATTGGAATATGCTTACCTAGCACTTTACTAACAAATAGAAATGATCTTTTTTTATTCATTCGTGCAGCAACCGTGAATAAGTCTTCCATCGGCAACTGATAAGGGTTTGCAATTATTTCTATTTCAACGCTTAACTGGTTGAGGACTGGAAGTGTAAATTTCATTTGTGAGTAGGTCGACATACGTATATTCTTCATTCAGCACCCCATAAATTTCAGATTTCAAGAGAATTTTTTGCGCCCAATAATAATGTGGTTTAATTTCATTCATTTTATTTTGGAATGCACTTTTCATCACACCGATTTTTCCATCCGCTTTATTAATAATGCTTCTCGCATCTAAATATTCTTCATATGATACAGTATTTAAAGCTTGTACAGGTCTAATATGACTAGGATGAATGATTGTTTTCCCTGTTAGCCCATTCGTAATATCCATCATAATTTCTTTAATCAGACCGTCCATCTGCTTATCAATCAGCTCTTCCCTAAGTTCGATCCCAACTTGTCCGAATCGTTCCTTAAAAGGGGTTTGCCGTAATTGTGGTTTCAGCATTCTTTCTTTCGCTGAAAAATACTCCCAAACAGGCCCCGAAATAACGTAGGAGCTATCAGCGCGCAAAAAGAAGTTGATGATATCAGAAATACAATCTCTTATAACCGCAATATCATAAACCGTCGTATCCGAGTTTCTGCGAATACCATATAGTCCACAAAAATCAGTTGCCCCAATGCGGATATTTAAAATAATATCTTCGAACTGATCGACAATATTTTTAATCGCAACAAGCTCTTCAATTCTCGTTTCCTTCTCAATGACACGCTTCGTTTCTAAGATGGGTAAGGCATACAGTCGGTAGCCTTCTTGATTCAAATGATCAATTTCTTGTAGTATCTTTCTTCCTTTTTCAGCTGAAAACTTCGGAATCACAATCCCTGTTAAGAGTTCGAATCCTTTCTTCACTTGAGCTTTCAAGCGAAGCAATTGTTCAAGATCTCTAATTCTAATAAAAAGCAACGGCAAATCATTCTCAAGCAATAATCCTTTTTCAAGATCTTGCTGCAAATTTTCTAGCTCTGCAATAAGTAATGACTCCGCTAGCTCTACTTCATTATCACCGATCGCATCCTCTAAACAAATAACCATTGAAGTAAGCCCAGAATACTTCCTTGATAGTAAATCTTGATGAATATTTGGTCGAGTTGCTGGCATATATAAAGTGGCACCGAGCGCATAGGAAAGTAGATCTTTTCGTGTATGCTTCGTAAATTCACTTGGCTCTTTATAAAAAATCTGCATCCGCTCGATAGCGGAAATATCCGAAAATAATCTCATCTTCCTTACTCCATTTCTATTTGTGATTATTTTCTCACAATAATGAATTAATCCTTTTAATAGTAATCTTTAGTAAACAATCTATCACTTCTTGCCTTCAAAAAATGCTCCAGAGTATGGAGCACTATTTGAAACGTATATGACTGTAGCAATCGTTAAGATCATTTATTCATACCTATATGTTAAAAGAAAAGGAGATGGACAATTGTCTGTCCCCTTCTAAGTATTCATAATAATAAAACTATTCACCTGCTGCTGCTTTCTTTTTATTCATATAATGGACGATAAAAGTTATCACAAACGTCAAAATTAAAATGATGAAGAAAACTTCATTTGGAATATGGATTCCACCAACACCTAACAGCATTTTTGCAGAGATAATCAAGATTAAAACATAGGCTGATGTTTCAAGCTCTGGTACACGATCAATTAGTTTCAGGAAAACACCGGCAATTCCCCTCATCATCAGAACCCCTAGCATTCCGCCAAGAAGAAGAACCCAAACTTTCTGACTGACACCAAATGCTGCCAACACACTATCAACAGAGAAAGCAATGTCCATTAGCTCAACAGCAACAACCGTTCCCCAGAATGTACCAAAGAGACGGATTAACAAACCCTTTTGGTTCATTCCTTCAATCTCATCATCACCACTGTCGGTCTCTTTTTTCTTATCAATAAAGTATTTGATTGACAGCCATGCGAGATAGCCTGCTCCCAATACTTTTATCCACCATAATTCAATTAAGAATACACCAATTCCAATTGCGATAAAACGGAATGCATATGCTCCTAATAAACCGTAGAAAAGTGCCTTCTTCCGTTGTTTTTCTGGTAGGTGTTTAACCATTACCGCAAGAACTAATGCATTGTCTGCTGATAATAATCCTTCAAGGATCACAAGTGTTCCAATTAATCCCCAACTAACAGGATCAGATAATACTTCAATCCACATTTCCCAGTTAAAAAACTGAGCATAGGTATGTAAAATACCTTCAATAATTGTCATACGTTCATGTTCCTCCTGAAAATTCATTTGTTGTTTTGAAATGGCTGGGATTCATAGCTTGTCTCTTATTTTGCAAAATAAAAAACAAATTTTTGCAGCCATTTCTAGTTTAGTTTAGTAGACTACTATATTATTACGCACAATAAATAAAAAAGGTTTCAAAACCCGAAAACTTTTTCAAGTATTAGCTCATCCATTTAGGCGGTGTATTTCTATTCCAATAGATTGTCCCTAAATCATGATGTGTTTGAAAGTTATCATGATGTGTATGGTAGTGAAAATTAAACCGATATCCTTGCTTCGGAGGATTTTCTCTTCTTACATGAAAGCGGATAATATCTTCTTTTGTTTTCTCATCCATAATGTTAAAAATCTTTTCAGATAAGCCTGCTCCAGGCCTCTCGGAAACCGCTAAATAGTTTAATTCTTCTTCTGGATATTGCTCCGCAACTTCTTTGATAGCAAGCTCAATATTTGGTAAAATGACATCCGTAAATTCATTTTCAATTACTGGTCTAATTCTCTCGCCAAACTTCATAAAAGATTGCGCTTCCGCTTCGTTCAGCACTTTTCTAATAAAATCACCCTTCGTCTCATAAGCAGTCTCTTCTGTTATTGCAGCAGCTGAGCTAATTTCACTTTCCTTATCTTCAACGATATCGATATCCTTTTTCGGTGACTTAACTGTACTTGAAGCATCAAATAAAGATGGCTGTGTTGGTGTAATTAATCCGAAGGTAAGAATCGTTACAAGGATGACGAATGATTTTCGAAGCCAATTTTGCATACCATTCAGACCCCTTTCTATCTTTTTATCGCTTCTTTCAATATTTCACTTTAATCCATTAAGCTTCCATAGTAGGCTCAACATTTTCCCTTCGTGGTATCTATTAAAATAGATTGATTCTATTATACTTTCTATTGCGTAAAAATGGGGAAATTGACTTAACTTTTCATAAAAAAAATCTTATCTCATATGACATTCCTTGCGGATTAGAGCATAATATGGTAAAAATAACATATATTCTAAAAATAAAAAATAATCTGAATAGTTTTCTGTGAAAGTGGGAGGTGATTTTTGCATGGATTGGACTTATATTGTTGTCGCAATAAGCTTGCTTATGCTCGGCTATTTTATCTATCTATCGATAACAGATTGAAGTGTTCAAGCAGTGGGAATTAACAATCTTTACATATTAATTTACAATCTATTCAAATATGTTTCTTTCCCACTGAAATTCTTCCACCACTATCGTTTACTATTTTTCTATGACTCCGAAATGAAACTTCGCTGTTTTTCGTTTATGAACATGGAATTTGAATTTGTCAAAGCGCAAGCTGCGAAAATGATCTTTCAACACAATCCGCTCTTTTGCCACTCTTAATGCTTCATCTACTAACTCCGAGGTCATTTCCTCATAAACTGCAAAGGTGCTTAATGCTTGAATTCCATCTGATTCAAGAATATGTTCTTCAAACATTGGATCAAAATAAACACAATCATAACTATTATCAGACAAGCCTTTAAGAAATTCAAGTGACATCTCATTGATTACTTGAATTCGCGTCATCGCCCGACTAATTTCGAAATGACTCGCTTCCCATGTTTGTAAACCATTATGTACGATATAGCTTAAATAACGATTTCCTTCAATTCCTGTCACTATGCCAGTTTCTCCGACAACAAAGCTTGCAACAATACTGTCTGAGGCAAGCCCTAAAGTACAATCAAGTAAAGAGCTGCCCTCATAAAGCTGAGTTGCTTCAGTAAACGGATCATGCCCTCCTTTCATTAATCGCTTTATACGAAACATCGCTGAATTCGGATGAAAAAAGAATGGCTCCTTCTCACCGAATGGAAATAGCTCAAGTCGCTCTTTCCCAACTACTAAGCAATCATCGTTTGCCAGCTTCTGCAACGAATAAACGGAACGCTTCTTCCTATCAACAAATTTGCTGTTTAGATCATTCGCGATCTTGATCGCCTGATTCACCATGTTTACATTCGTTCTTCCTGCAGTTGTTATAATCATCTGATCCACCTAGTTCTTGAAAAAATTTTAAATATAAAAAGAAAAGAACGCCAATAATAGACGCTCTTATTCCTCATTTATTCAAATAATATTAGTAATTTACTTCAAATGCTGCAAGAAGATTATCCATGATTTCTTCCATCGAATGATCCTCTATTTCATGGCGGTGAATAAAATGAACAACCTTATTATCTTTCAATAATGCCATTGATGGAGAGGATGGTTCATACCCCTCGAAATATTCCCGCATTTTCGCTGTTGCTTCTTTTTCTTGACCTGCAAAGACAGTCACAAGCTGATTTGGCTTCTTCTCTGCTCTTAATACTGCTTGCGTAGCTGCTGGACGTGCTAAACCAGCGGCACAGCCACAAACAGAATTCACGACAACAAGGGAAATCCCTTGTGCATTTTCCATAAACTTCTCTACATCCTCAACTGTTAGTAGCTCAGTGAATCCTGCTTGCGTTAACTCATTTCTCATCGGTTTAACCATTTCTTTCATATATTCTTCGTATGCCATTGACATATGAATCGCCTCCAATTATTTTCTTCTTGCTTCTGTCATTTGCTTCCAAACGGAACCTTTTGCTTCTTCCCCTTGCTCAATTCTCGCAATCGCAAGCTTAATTTGCATGCTAACTTCAAATTCCGGATCATTTTCAGCTGCTTTTAATGCAGACAGTGCCGTTTCATCTCCAACTTCATAAAGAAACATTGCCGCACGCCAGCGGACAAGCTTGCTACTATCCTTTAAAGCTTGCATCATTTCAAAACTCGCTTCTTCAAAGCCTAAATCAGACAAGCAATCACCTGCTGTTCTTCTAACGGTGACTGTTTTATCTTTTAATCCTTGATAAAGATAGGGGAGAACACTTTTATCTTCAATCATCCCAAGATAAACAGTTGCTAATCTTCTAATAGACGTTTTCTCGTCCTGTAATGCTTTTTCTAAAACTGACAAGTCTTCAATTGTTGGATCATCCATTTGTTCAAGCTTTTGATAGCGAATATGCCAATCTGAATTTTCCAAATCTTGTAAAGTAAGCTTCAAACGCTGCTGTCTTACAGGTTTTTCTTGTCCAACATTAATAGATTTCGCTTGTTCGATAAGCTCTCGCAATCGAGAGTCAGGATAAGCGGCAACTAATTCTTCTGCAACCTCTTTGCCGATTTGCTCAAAATCACCATAGCGAACGCCAACATCTATCCACTTGCGGACAAGGATGACATTATCCTCTTTATCTTCAGCTTCAAATCTAGCATTAATGAAATTCTCTGGCAGGCCGAAACGTCGTTCTTCTGTACCATCTGTCAACTTCACCTGCATGGGAATCTCTTTATATTTTTGTACAAATACTTGTATTTCACCAAAATGCTTCTCAATCCTTGTCTCACGATGAGTAGTAGATTCTGTTTCTTCACCAAATGCCAACCTTACTTTTGGCAAAATATCCTTCCAATCATATTTTGCATTTCTTTCAACCGCTAAAAAATCAGCGACATGATAAGCACCTTTAACGCCTTCGATCGCTAATATCGCTTGAATGACTTTCGGGGCTCCTTCACTGCTATCTTTCTTATAATTATTACTTTTTCCCATTGGCAGTTCTTCATTTAAAATAATCTTCATCGTGTTCGGACTTGGAGTCGGCTCGATCGCATTTATTTTCATTAAATCCCATCCTCACCATTTAATCACTATAACCACCTTATTCACTAATCTTACCATAAGTTTTTTCAGTGATCACTTGTTGGGATTATTCGATAAGCTCAGAAAGATACGTCCACCGTTCAATCAACTGCTCTAGTTCATTATTTAGTTTCACTTCTTCATCCATTAATGCTTGGGCCTTTTCGAAATCACTCCCTGTATTTTCTATTTCGGAGGATATATCATCTAAACGCGCCTCGACAGAAGCGATCTTATCCTCAATCCCTTCCCATTCTCGCTGTTCATTATAGGATAGTTTTTTCTTTTTTGGCTTCTCACGATCTTTTTCGGTTTTATTCGTTATTTTTATTTGAGGAATAATTTTTTCACTTTCCTTCTCAAGAAAATCAGTATAATTTCCATAGAAGGAATCTATCTGCCCGCTTCCTCTAAGAATAAGTAACTGGGTAGCAACCTTATCCAAAAAGTAACGATCATGGGAAACAGTAATGACAACACCAGCGAAGTTATCTAAATAATCCTCAAGCACGGTTAATGTTTGCGTATCAAGATTATTTGTCGGTTCATCAAGCAGAAGAACATTTGGTTCTGACATTAAAATTTTTAATAAATAGAGCCTGCGTTTTTCTCCACCTGAAAGCTTGCGAATGGGCGTACCATGAGTAAATGATGGGAATAGAAAGCGTTCAAGCATCTGTGCAGCAGAAATCGTCTTTCCATCAGAAGTCTCAACTACTTGAGCTGTTTCCTTTAAATACTCAATCATCCGCTTATTCTCGTCCATATCCTCACTTTCCTGCGTATAATAGGAAATCTTCACCGTTTGTCCGATCATGCGCTCGCCACGATCCAGCGGAATTTTCCCTGCGAGAATATTAAGTAATGTTGATTTTCCCGTACCATTATTGCCGATAATCCCAATTCGATCACCTGGCTTAATAAGTAAATCGAAAGAATTTAAGATGAACTGCTCGCCATATTTTTTCGAAGCATCTTTCAGTTCAAAAACTTGTTTTCCTAGGCGACTCCCAAGCAAAGACATATCAAGCTTTTCAGTCGATTTAAAGGAAGCAAGCTCATCATCCAAATTTTCAAATCGTTCAATTCTTGCTTTCTGCTTCGTTGACCTTGCTTTAGCCCCTCTGCGAATCCACTCGAGCTCTCTACGATAAAGATTCTTTCTTTTGTCAATTGTTGCTGCTTCATTTTCTTCGCGAATTGCCTTTGCTTCTAAAAATGCTGCATAATTTCCTTTGTAGCTGTATAGTTTCCCGCCATCCAATTCAAACATCCGATTCGTTACCCGGTCAAGGAAATAGCGGTCATGGGTTACGAGTAAGAGCGCCCCTTGATAACGGCTTAAATAATCCTCAAGCCATTTTACTGATTCAAAATCAAGGTGATTTGTCGGCTCATCTAAAATTAATAAATCGGCAGCTTGAATCAAGCTTTGTGCGAGTGCCACCCTTTTCTTCTGCCCTCCAGATAACTCAGCGATTTTCTTGTCAAAATCTTCTATACCAAGCTTCGTCAAAATCGATTTAGCATTTGTGCTCGCTTCCCATGCATTGCTCGCATCCATTTTCTTTTGCAGCTCGAAAAGCTTTTCCTGAATTACTTTATTGTCAGGAGCTTCATTTAATTTCAGTAATGTTTGTTCATATTCACGGAGCAGCACAAGAATCGGTGCATCACCAGCAAATACTTGATCTAAAACAATTAATTCTGGATCTAAATCTGGATCCTGTGCAGAATATGAAACCGTATAATCTTTCGGACTAATGATTTTCCCAGAGTCTGGTAAATCCACTCCTGCCACAATTTTGAGCAAGGAAGATTTTCCAGTTCCATTTACACCGATTAAACCGACACGCTCTTTTTCTGAAATTGTAAAAGTTATCTCATTAAAAAGCTCTTTCTCCCCATATGTTTTTGTGACATTTTCAATTGAAATCATTTTCATTGCTGACCATTCCATTCGTTAAAAAATTCTTCTAGAAACTTTTCCATCAATTGATGGCGGCTTTCCGCCATTTCCTTTGCGATTTCCGTATTTAATCTGTCTTTTAATTTCAAAAGCTTTTCATAAAAATGATGTACCGAAGTAGATTTTCCTTTTCGATACTCCTCTTCTGTCATTATTTCTCTTATATCAATTTTAGGATCATATAAAGCTTGCCCCTTTTTACCACCATAGGCAAATGTCCGAGCGATTCCGATTGCCCCAATCGCATCTAGTCGATCGGCATCTTGAACAATTTCTGCCTCTTTGCTCTTTAATTGCGCTGTTTTCCCACCTTTAAAAGAAATAGAGCCAATGATTTCAGTAATTTTATTACGATCCATTTCTTCAAGCGGCAGCGTATTTAAGAACGCTTGAAGCTTTTTTTCTCCAGCTTCCTTTGATGAATTTAATTTCTCATCAGGGATATCATGGAGTAGTGCCGCCATTTCGATAATAAAGCGCTCCCCTTTATTTTCTTTTTTCGCTATGTAAAGAGCATTGTTACGCACGCGATCAATATGATACCAATCATGACCTGAGCTGTCATCTCCAAGTGTTGCTTGCACAAACTGCTCTGTTTTCTCGATCATTTCTTTATTCATCTATATTCCACCTTCTTCTATTACTATTTACCATCTTAACATGAAGAGGGATTTTTGAATAAATTTCTAAGCTTTAGTACGAACAAAATTTAAGGGCCATTTTCACAAATGGAAAATGACCCTTTCAAATTTTCACTTATTCTCCGTTAACGATTTTGGCAAATTGCTCTATTGTCGTTGTATAGGTAATATACGTTCTTGGTAATGTAAAGAGCTCATCCTCATTTCCTTTTTCAGAAAATGCTCCTGGATCTGTCGTAAGACCATATTTATAGTACTTCTTTGTTTCTGCAATCACCTTGCGATTGTACTTTCCGTACGGATAGGCGAGCGCAATAACTGGTTTTCCAGTCATTTGTTGAATTTTATCTTTAGCTTTTTTCAATTCATCTTCATAATTATTTATTTTTGTTAAATCAGGATGCGTTGCCGTGTGAGATTGAATGGAAAAGAAGCCAGAATCACTCATCATCTTTAAATCAGATACGGATAATCGATTCGAACGACCGACAAAATCAGAAATGACAAAAATCGTCCCAGTCGGTTTAAAATTCTCACCTGCTAATTTTTTGAAGATCGCAAAGGCATTCAAATTATTTTTGTATCCATCATCAAATGTAATGAAAATCGGTTTCTTTACATTGTTTATCTCTTGCCAACGCTCAAAAGTTAATAATGTGTAACCATGATCTCGTAAATATGTCATCTGCTCCTCGAAATTCTTTGGGTGTACATATAAATCTTCAGAACCATGTCCAGTAAATTCATCGATCGAATGATAAATTAAAATAGGCACTTTCTTCGCTGCTAAAGCTTGTGACGGAAGAAATAAAATTAGCGCACATAAAGAAAAATAAATTATTCGTTTCATAGAGCTCCCTCACTTTACAATATCTTTCTCTTATGATGCCTCAATTTTATGAATTTACATCTAAAAAGCTCAAATGCGTTTAGCATTTGAGCTTAATAATGTAAGGAGTTTTCAAAGCGCTAATTAACGACCACCCTTTTGACCGATTTTAGGGCGTAGCCTATTATGCTTATCTATAGTAGAAACGATTTAATTTTTGGAAATACTTTCAATGCATTATTGTAAAAAACATCCTCATAATATTGTTTTGGAATGAGGTTTTTAATAAAATCAATGTAGGGCCCGACCGGGGCAAGCGGCCAGTCAGAGCCAAAGAGCAGCTTATCATAGGAATCAGCAAACTCCAGAGCATGTCTTAAATGATCGAGAAATCTTCCTTCGCCATACTTATTTAGTTCTTTTTCAGTACCAACAATCAGCCCTGAAAGGTCTGCATAAACATTCGAATTTTTGTAGATGATTTCAGCACCCGTTAATGTCCACGGGTCACCGAAATGAGCCATCATAAAGGTGATATTTCGATGCATAACGGCGACTTCATCAATGGTCAGCGGATGGGCGTATTTTAATAATCCTCTCTCCGAATAAGTATCACCCGTATGAAAAACGATTGGCAACTCATATTTCTCCGCTAAAAGATAGATAGGCTGATAAACTGCATCATAAGCGTAAAACGGATAATAGCCCAAATAGATTTTCATACCGACAACATTAGGCTTTTGAACCTCTAACTCTAACCTTTTCAATGCGGTCTCACTCATATCATACGGATTGATACCTGGACAATAAACCATTTGTTCTGGAATCACTTTAGCTAAATCAATCCCCATTGGAGTAGTTGCCTCATAATCTGGAAAACCGATATTATCCGTTTCTGTTACTCCCATCGCAATGCTAAGAACGACATTAGCTTCATTAAACTCTTTCAAGAAGCCCGTTGATGAGTAGTCAACAAATGATTGTTGCCTTGCCGTTTGATGAAAGGATTGAATATCTGAAAAATGAATATGTGCATCAATTATTTTCATTTTTCCTCCTTAAAATTCGATTTTTCGAAGGTTTTGTAAAACGGTTGCAGATAACTTCCGCTGATCAAATAATAAAAAGCTAGGCTTCATACATATATTCGCTTTCTGGACGTTGATCAATTCAAGCGCCTCTTTATTCATATATCCTTCAAGCAAAATACTATCTATCCCTTTTATGAGATATAATTTCTCATCACGTTGCTTTGATTGAATAAGATTTATTTCTTTAAGATTTAGGTTTAATTCTTCCGCGCCAACATCATATTGTTGTTCTGGATTATTTTCTAAAGACAGAAAGGAAAGATCCTGAATAGATTCGCCTTTTATAAAAAATTCCGTTGTCCATCGTTCGCCAATGAGGGATTTTCCTCCACTATCATTCACCTTTACAAAATAAGCAACCACCGGAACACCTGGAAGGAGTGCGAAATATTGTGTATAATGCAGCCCTTTCCAAATCGGATGATCGTCAACTTTTGTATGGATGGCGATACTCTCCCATACATTTCCTTTTTGGTCATTAAGAACAATAAACTCTGCAGTTGAGGTCTCCTTCAATAAAGAATAATCATTCATCTGTGATGGCATTGATTTCATCCCACCTGGCCACGGATTCCAAAAGCTTTTCGCGACTAACTTTGGAAAGGACGTATCAAACCATTGGTTATCATTATAGGAAAGCGAGTAAAGTCCAGGAAAAAATGATGGTGCTGCTTTCACTGTTATAGTCCCATTGTCTAAAACATAAGAAATGACCTCGTCAGCTTCTTCCGTATATGATTTTACTTCC
>JAEWDX010000412.1 GCA_023389895.1 Bacillota bacterium | reverse complement strand
CGAAATTTAAGCTCCCAACTATTTGGCAGATCTTTCTTTCCAAAAATAAACTCCTCAGGATTTTCTGCTATTTCAATTAAATGACGAGGAAATTCACTAATTCTATCTTTTAAGGAAATAAACATGACAGGTGTCCTCGTGATCGGTTCATATACTTGATTTCCACTATCTACAAGCCCTTTAAATGAATATTCGATTCCACCTATCTCAATCATGACTTTGATTAAAGATTCATACTGAATCTTCGTCATCTCAATTCCTTCCATATTTCGCTTTGAAAAATACCACGCAAGCGGAAAACCAAGTAGGACGAATAACCAACTAATCGGATCACCAAATCCCTTTATACTTGCGAGAAAAACGGAAGAGGATAGCTCGAAATCAAATATCAAAAAATAATGAATTCCAATTAAGGCACCACCGATTAAAAACGTCGTTAAATAAAATGTCATTAATCCACTAAAAAAATATCGGAACCTTTTATAACCGAATGTTGCTAAAATCATTAATACGGAAAATAATAATTTTATAAATAGATGTCCCGAATATGTATTTATGGGAGTTATCGACAGTAAAATAATAATAGAGCCAATCAATCCCCCCATCAAAATTCTCAAAATTCTAATCTCTCTTTTCAGAATGATCGCTGTCAAATAAAGGAGGAGGCTATCAAATAAAAAGTTCAGTGCCCAAATAATATCCAAATAAACCTCCAAACATCTTCCCCCTATTTCTATTGCTATTAATCTGTTAAAACGAGTATAGCCTACATGCCTAGATGAAGTGTGTCACTTTCTGTTGCAAAAACAACAGAAATTTTCCTAACTTTTTTCGGATTTTGTCGTATTTGTTCAAACTATTCTCCTATAGAGCAATCGAGCATTGGGGATTTAAAAAAATGCATGCAAAAAGGCATGTCCTATTTTAATGGACATGCCTTTTATTTTAAGATAAGCAAGTATAAATTTTGAAGTTAGAGAACTGTCTAGCTCCAGCGTTTTTCTAATAACTTATCGTCTACGATTTCGATTGCGCAAGAACGTTGGAATGTCTAATGCTTCTTCCGGCTGTTGTGAACTTGTTGTTCTTACAGGTTCATAAACTGGTTCTTCTCTTTTTGGTTCACGGCTAATCGCACTGATTGGGGTAGATTTTTGCTGTTGACCGTATGAAGGTCGAACTGGCTTTAATTGAGCCCCTTCGTCATTAAAGCCTGTCGCAATGACTGTTACAACAATCTCGTCATTTAGATTTTCATTAATAACTGAACCGAAGATCATATTAACATCCTGATCTGACGCTGTTGCAACAATATCTGCCGCTTCTTGAACCTCATATAGACTAATATTTGCTCCACCTGAAATATTCATTAGGACTCCTTGAGCACCATCGATAGAAGTTTCTAATAACGGTGAAGAAATTGCCTTTTTCGCTGCCTCAGCAGCACGATTTTCACCTGAAGCGACTCCAATCCCCATAAGGGCTGAACCTTTATTTGACATAATTGTTTTCACATCAGCAAAATCAAGATTAATAAGTCCAGGTACCGCAATTAATTCAGAAATACCTTGTACACCTTGACGAAGAACATTATCTGCTTCACGGAATGCCTCAAGCATTGGCGTACTTTTATCAACAATTTCTAATAATCGATCATTAGGAATAACAATTAATGTATCAACCGCTTCTTTCATCGAAGCAATTCCACCTGCAGCCTGTGTAGCACGCTTTCTTCCTTCAAAAGTGAATGGACGTGTCACAATACCAACTGTTAATGCACCTAAATCTCGAGCAATTTGTGCGATTACCGGTGCTGCACCAGTCCCGGTTCCACCACCCATTCCGGCTGTTACAAACACCATGTCTGCTCCCCGTAAAGCTTCTTCAAGCTGTTCTTTACTTTCCTCAGCCGCTTTTTTACCAACTTCAGGATTAGCACCCGCACCAAGGCCTCGGGTTAACTTACCACCAATTTGCATTTTCACTTCTGCCTTAGAAAGATTCAAGGCTTGTGCATCTGTATTTACAGCAATAAAATCAACACCTTGTACACCATGCTCAATCATCCGATTAACAGCGTTATTACCACCGCCACCAACGCCGATGACCTTTATCGTCGCTAAAGAATCTAAATTCGTATCAAATTCCAACATGACAAATCCTCCTAATTCGTCGATATTCCAAAGAACACCATTTTCTTTATTCGCTCTTTCTTAGGACAAAGAGTGAGACTATTCAAAAAAGTATCCAAGGAACTTCTTCACTCTTGATGTAATTTTTTCCTCCGGTTGTTTTTCCGGCTTTACTTTTTGTTGTGGCTGTTTTGGAATGCGCTTTTCTTACACTTCTTCTACAGGGGAATATGCCCCTATTTTTCTACCTTGAATTTTTGCATTTTTATAAGCAAATTTTATTAAGCCAACTGCTGTCGTATATTGTGGTTCCCGAACCCCGATATAATCTGGAATCGCAATGCGAACACTATTTTGAAAGACGACTTCAGCTAATTCAAGAATTCCATCTGTATTGGCAACTCCACCAGTTAGTACATAACCACCTGGTAAATCTTGAACACCTAAACTTTTAATCTCCTTCTGGATCAATTCAAATATTTCTTCCATTCTCGCTTCAATAATATCAGAAATTTCCAATTGATTAAATTGCTGGTGCTGATCACTACCGATAATTGGTACACTGAATACCTCTTCCTCATTTGCATGATCATAAAAAGCATAGCCATGCTTCATTTTGATTTTTTCCGCATCTTCAGTAGAAGTTCGCAGACCAATTGATAAATCCTTCGTAATGTGCTCACCACCAATTGGCAAAACGCTCGTTGCTCTTAAATTACCTTGTTCAAATAAAGCAATTGTTGTTGAGCCACCACCAATATCGATAAGAGCTACACCTAAATTTTTCTCATCCTTTGACAAGGCATAGGAGCCTGCAGCAAGTGGCTGAAGAGTAATATCTAAAATTTGTAATCCAGCTCGTTCAACACAGCGTAAAGTATTATGTAAAATTGTTTTTGATCCTGTTATGATCGTGCCTTCCATTTCAAGACGAACACCAATCATACCACGAGGATCATTGATTTCATCTAAACCATCAACAATAAATTGCTTGGGGATAACATCAATAATATCCCGTTCAGGTGGGATCGAAACAACTTGGGCGGCCTCAATAACTCTAGCAATATCATCATTCGTTATTTCCCTATTTTCACTTGAAACAGCAACAACACCATGAGAAGGATGGAGCATTACATGACTGCCAGTAATACCGACTATTACACTCGTAATTTCCATTCCTATCATTCTTTCAGCTTGTTCAATAGCTCTCCTGATAGACTGAACAGTTTCATCAATATCAACGATAGCTCCTTTTCTCAAGCCTTCAGACGGAACATTGCCAACACCAATCACATTTAAAGAGTCATTGACCATTTCCCCAATAATTACCTTTACACTGGATGTACCGATGTCAAGACTTACATATATTTCATTGTTGTTCATTCTTTGGCACCTCCTTTTGCAGTTCAACATCATTTTCGTTATATTTATTTAATATAAGTTTACTTAAAAATATTCGGCAAAACTATGCATTTCCCTTTATAAAAATTAACTTTTTTCATTATTTTCACGCTTATTAAACCACTTTGTTAATAATAGTCTTCTAATGACTGCAATATTTTGGAATAGACGTACCCCAAATGCAAATACTGCCGCTAAATATAAGTCTACACCAAGATGGACACCTAGAAAAGCTAAACTTGCAGCAAGAAGAATATTAAAGAAGAAACCTGATACAAATACTTTTTCATCATAGATATTTTGTAATTGTGCACGAATTCCTCCAAAAAGAGTATCAAGCGCTGCAAGCACGGCAATCGATAAATAATTCGAATATTCTGTCGGTACTTTTATTTCTGTCAATAATCCTAATACAATACCGATTATTAAGCCTAATATTGGAAGCCACATTATGAACTGCCTCCTTTTTCAGGTGTCACAGGCTCCATATCCCTAATTCTAATTGTGTTTTCATATGCAGGAATTTTTATTTTTCCCTCAGGCTTCGTTACAGAGACCTTCAAATTATCAATAAAAAATTCATCAGCAGATTTTGATACTTGCATTCGATTATAGAGTTTCTCAGCTGTTTTCTCATCGGCGACAATTACTTTAATTTCAAACGGTAACCGATTTAAAGAATGGCCATCAATTTTCGTCTCATTATTAATATCCCTAATGACGGTAGTATTAATAATCCGTTGGTTATCAATCGATATATAAAAAGCATTATACATATTAAGCTCATTCATCAGCCTTTTTAGTAAATCTGGGGAAATAGTCATCGTTGTTTTTCCAAGTAATAGCTCCTCCATTATAGGCTCAATCGTGAGAATAATGCCATAACCTTCAACTTCTGTTAATCCAGCCTCCGCTTTTAATTCTTCCAATGTTTCTCGCAGAACCTGCTCTTTACTTTGTTTTAGCTCTGTCTCATATTTAACAATCTTCTCTTCATTTGAACGGACCTCTCGAATTAATTTTAATTGCAGATCCTGTTCTTTTAATGCATCTTCCCTTAGCTCCCATGTATCACGAGTATCACGGATTACTGGTTCTTTAACCGTTTGAAATTGAATGGCAACCATAAATCCAATAACCATCGTGATAAGAGTAAAGCTGATCGTGTTTTTTCTGTCCACATTTTTCACCTTGCTTTCTTACATGTTATTAAAGTGGACAATATCGAATAAAGTAGATTCTCATTTAACTCAAAAATTTCATACTTATGATAGGTGAAAAAACGGCTAGCTTCCTAATATTGGCTCCATAACAATTTCATTTTTTTGTTCAATTGTGAATTGAATATTATCATTCACTAATGTATCCTTCACGCCACCCGTTAAGTTTAATGATGAAGTTAATACTTCAGCATCACCAATAGCAGTAATAATAAATGGAGCTGGGTGCTGATGTCCATCAATTTCTATGACAGGCCCATTGCAAAGGATGTAAGAATTATGAGAAAGTCTTTGTCCGTTTATTGCGATTGCTTGTGCGCCTGAAATATATAATTCATTAATAACTTTGAAAACATGATGCTCATGAACGATGTAATTATTAACATTTTTCTCTTCAGGGTTATAATCCCCATCAGCAAGTGTTACTTCAACACCCTTACCTTTTACTTTAACTTTACCGAGAAACATTCTAAATTTCTCGGTATCCTCTGCGAGGTTGAAATATACTTGTGCTTCTTGAGACATCTCTTTTTCAATTTCTCGAACTCTTTCTTGTTTTTCATTCAATTCCTTCTGCAATTGACGATTTTTCTCCTCTAAATCAACTAATTGACTTCGAAGTGTACTATCTCTTTCCCACTGTTTGCCCGATATTTCTGTCTTACTATTTTCACTTTGAGTTAGATGATATGAAAAAGCGATAATAAAACCGAGTACAAGAAAAACGAAAGAAAAAATGACATGATTACCCGTCACCTTCATTTTCTTCTTCAATATTATCCGCTCCCTCTTGTTCATAAGCTTTGAAAAAAGAGCCGACTTCCAAATCGATAACTCCCTTTTTATCCGGATCTAATTGGCTTACAATTGAAGGGTAATGCGCCATCTTTTCTGCAAAGCTCCTAATGGTTGCACTAACCTCAAAACCATCATTCATATAGACGGTGAGATAAAGGGAATCTGTTTCTTTCGGTGTATAATGAATTTCAGAAATTGAATTTAACACTTCTTCATTTATACTACCTAATTCTTTAATCATCCCATTGAGAGCTGCTCCTTCTGAAAAGCCGATCAAAATAGGTGCGTTTGAAGGGAGTTCAGAAACCCCAGCAGATTGCAGTACTTTTCCATTCTCGATAACAGGCAAATAGCTTTTTTCTTTCATTATGTAAGCAATACGTTTATATTCTGTTACTGATAACTCAACTATATTCGGAAAAGTGGTTTGCACTTCTACTGTTTTTAACTCAATCAATTTTTTTAGTTTTCCCTTAATTTCATTTTTATCAACATTCCATATACTTGTTGTCTTCGTCAGACCGCTTGTAGCGATTATTACATCATTACTATAAACGTAATTTCCTTTAATCGTAATTTTATTAACATGACTTAATGGTGACTGGAAATAAACAACAAATATAATTAAACTAAAAAATAAAAGCAATAATAAAACTAGCCTTTTATTCGCTTTTTTTCTTCGTTGTTGTTTAAGTTTAGGAATTCGCTCTTCAATAGAGACAACCTTCCCTCTTTCCATATTTTTCACCTCACATTAAAAAAGCTTGTCCGCAATTTTCTCGGGGAATAACAACATATAAAATGCCGCTAACCCTTTATATAGAGCAATTTTACTAATGATTTATTATATCACAAGAACCAAAATAAGTAAGGATTCCCTCCTGTTACTTTCGCCCTATTATTTCCACTTCTGTTTCTATATGAATCTGATACAGCTTTAAAATCGTATCTTTAACATATTGAATTAACGCTAGAACATCTGCTGCTTTGGCATTGCCAGCATTGACGATAAAATTTCCGTGCATCTCGGAAATCTTTGCACCACCCATTGAAT
>JAEWDX010000409.1 GCA_023389895.1 Bacillota bacterium | reverse complement strand
CATCAGTTCCGTCTGTTCCTGGCGTTGGAGGAATTATTGATGCTAAAAGCTGACCGCTTTTCACAGATGGGATATTTAAGACATTTCTAAAATTGAATTTTTCTCTTTTGTCATTTTTATTTTCACGAACTTCATTCACTAAATAAGCATCGACCCCATTTTTCGCTGCATTCCCCTCTGCAATTACAATTGGAAATGCCATTGAATGAGGATTTTTACATAATTTCGTTAGAACATCATCTTTTAAACCGTAAGAAACCTTTTCCTTCCTAAGAAGATCAACTAATTCTTCTCTTCTCATAGAGAAGTCTTTCTCAAAGGGCATGACTAATTCTAGCTTCGCTGATAAACGATCATAAGAAATACTGACGCGAAAATTCTCTTCCATCTTCCATCCCTCTTTCCCTTATAGAGTGAAACTTCAATCAGTGGGGGTTTTCCGACGCACAGGATGTGCTAGTGTAGCCGTCGAGAGAGGATTTTGCATTCTTAGTCCATCCCCCCACTGATTGTTAGTTGAACCAATCACGCTCAAAACAACACGTCCTGTGGCTTCACCTGACAAGGATATCCTGTCCGTCGTCGGGCACTTACGGGCTGTTAGATCCCCCACTTAGTATTTTTTGTTTCCACAGCTTCTTGAAGTGGGGGGCATACAGCCCGTTAATGCGGGATAAATCTTTTAGACTATCTTTTCTAAAGAATGCCTTAATTTATATATCGCCTTTGAATGAATTTGGGAAATTCTTGATGTTGAGAGATTCATTACTTGCCCGATTTCGGTAAGAGTTAGCTCCTCCTTATAAAATAAGCTAATCACTAACTGCTCTTTGTCATTTAATTGACCAATCATTTCAACCATTTCTCGAATCAATTCATCCTTAGCAATTTTTTCATCAGGGATTAGAGCTCGCTCATCTTTTAATATAAATGAATGAGCTTCTTTATCATCCTGTTCATTTTGTTTTTCATCAATCGATAAAATATTCGCAAAAAAATGCTCGTTCATAACAGATTGTACTTCGTCTTCACCCATATTTAACTCAATTGAAATTTCTTCCACCGTTGCATTTCTCATTAATCTCTGCTCTAGCTTTTCAATGGCTGCTTCGATTTTCTTTGCTTTCTCTCTTGTGTTCCGTGGCAGCCAATCCTCTTTTCTTAAACCATCAAGTATTGCCCCACGAACACGAAAAGAGGCATATGTATCAAATTTCAAATCACGACTTGGATCAAATTTTTCTAATGCATCATATAAACCGATCATTCCTAGGCTGCGCAGATCATCTCTACTTACATTTTTCGGAAGATTTACAGCGATTCGCTGAACATGGTAACTAACAAGAGGCATATACTTTTTCACAAGAAAATTCCCTGCTTCGGCTTCGCGAGATTCAGCCCAATCCTGCCAATATAATTGCTCCTCAAGCGTTTGCTGTACCATAGCCATCCTCCTCAAATATTATTTCATTAGATTTCTTGAATACCTTTATTAACTGTGCGGATTTGCAGCATGCATGAACGTGGATTAAACTCAATTGTTCTTCCGCTATTTCCTCCAACATCTTCAGCAACGATAGCAATTTTTAATGCGGCAAGCTCCATTTTCACTGCTTCTACATTTCTAGGTCCAATGCGCATCATATCACTCATACTTGAAAACTGAAACATTTGCGCTCCACCAGCTATTTTTGCTTTTAAAGAATAGGATCTTGCACCATTTTGGATTAGTTTAGAAACGAGATCTTTAACCGCTGTATCAGCATATTTGGCAATATTGATTATTCCTGCTTTAGCCAATGATGAATCTGGAAGCATAACGTGAGCAAGCCCAGCTAACTCTTTCCCTTGATCATAAACAACGACACCAACACATGAACCTAGTCCAGAAGTTCTAATCGTATTCGGAGTTTTGACAATACCTAAATCAGCTATGCCGACTTTGATTATTTCATGAACCTCAATCATCGCTTGAAACCCCTAGAGCAGTAAAAATTTTCGGAAATGATTTTGGATCAGGTAGAAGAAAGAAATGACCTTTTACACATTCCATATTCAAGCTCTCGTCTTCATTCAAAGCAGTGTCAATTACAATGGCATAATCGCTTACATGAGATAATTCAATCAATCCGTAACTTATAATCGCCCCAAACATATCGATGCTTAAAGCTGGAACAGATGGATACAATGAAAGATTCGTAAAATCTGAAAGTGAAGATAGATAGGAACCAGAAAGAATATTTCCAAGCTCCTGTAATGCTGAAAGCCCGATTTCATTTTGATGAGATGAACCTAACTGATAATTTTCATCACCAAGCATATCTTGGATGAACTTTGTCGCTTGACTTATTGGCAATACGAAAAACATACTTCCTGGAGCATCACCCTCAATTCTCAAAAACACCCCAGCTACGACAGTTTCTGCCCCACCAGCCATATTCATCATCTCATCAAATGATACAATTCGAACATCTGGAACCTTCATATCAATCTTTTTATTTAATAGTTTAGATAATGCAGTCGCTGCATTTCCTGCACCAATATTGCCAATTTCCTTCAAAATATCAAGGTGAATCGATGAAATTTTATCAATAAAATCCATTTTATTATCCTTCAATTCCTAGATTATTAAGCTGTTCCTCAGTGCTTAATATCATTTCTAAATCAATCAGTATTAATAGTCGTTTGCCAACCTTTGCAACACCTTTAATATACTCTGCTTCTTCTACACCAACTATTTCAGGCGTTGGTTCGATAGAGCTTGAAGAAATATCGATCACATCATTAGCAGAATCGACAATAAAGCCGACTTCTAAATCATTAAACCCAACAATGATAACCCGAGTACGATCTGAATAGTTTTCTTCTTCCAGGTTGAATCTGCTGCGTAGATCAATGATCGGTGTAATAACCCCACGCAAATTGATGACACCTTTTACAAATTTCTCTGTACGAGGCACTCTCGTAATATGTTCCACCTTTTCAATGCCTTGAACTTGATGCACAGGAATGGCATATTCTTTATTTAATAATTGAAAAACAATGTATTTAATTTCTGAAGCAATTGTTCCAGTCATCCGAAAAACACTCCCTTAGCATACTCAATTAATTAAGGCATTGCAGTCTACAATTAATGCCACTTGTCCGTCTCCTAATATCGTAGCACCAGAAATCGCAAAAACATTTGTTAAATAATTTCCTAATGACTTTAAGACAACTTCCTGTTGACCTATAAAGGAATCGACAACTAAACCTGCCATTTTATCGCCTTTTCTAACAATAACAACGGAGTAGAATTCATCTTCCTCACCTTTTCCAGGTACCTCGAAAATTCCCTTCAGGAATAACAGTGGTACAACCTTGCCTCTGAAGTCTATCACTTTTTGATTATGCGCATTTAAAATATCTTCTCTTTTTACAATCGCAGTTTCAATAATAGATGACAGTGGGATTGCAAACTTCTCTTGTCTAATTTCTGTAAGCATAACAGAAATGATCGAGAGTGTGAGTGGTAATTGGATAGAGAAAACAGAGCCTTGTCCAAGTTTTGAATCGATCGAAATCGAGCCGCCTAATGATTCAATTGTACTCTTAACAACGTCAAGTCCAACACCACGACCCGAAACATCAGAAATCTTATCTGCTGTTGAGAAGCCCGAAGCTAAAATCAATTCAAACACTTGCTTGTCAGTCATTGTGGCTGCAATTTGCTCGGTAATGATTCCTTTGCTTAATGCTTTTGCTAACACTTTATCTCGATTGATTCCAGCACCATCATCCTCAATTTCGATAAAGACATGGTTGCCACTATGATACGCTTTAAGGACGACAGTCCCTTCTTCATTCTTTCCGTTCTCTTTTCTAACTTCAGGTGTCTCGACTCCATGATCAAGAGCGTTTCGAATTAAATGAACAAGGGGATCGCCAATTTCATCGATAACTGTTCGATCTAATTCCGTCTCAGCACCAATAATTTCTAAAGAAACTTGCTTATTTAAATCACGTGCAAGCTGGCGAACCATTCTTGGGAAACGGTTAAATACCGTTTCAACTGGTACCATTCGCATATTAAGAATAATATTTTGTAAATCACCTGTTACTCTTGACATTCTTTCAACGGTTTCATGTAATTCTTGATTATTTAAATCACGAGAAATTTGTTCTAAACGTCCTCGATCAATGACTAGCTCCTCAAATAAATTCATCAAAATATCGAGTCTTTCAATATTTACCCGAATTGTTTTGCTACTGGAATGTTTTGCTGTAGATGCTTGCTTCTTCTCTTCATGCTCATTCTCTTTTTCTCTCTTGGCAGCCTGTTCAGGTGAAGAAACTTGCTTCGATTCGACTTTGCTTTTTGATTCGCTTTCATTATGACGAATCTCTGCTAAAGAAAGTTTATTTACTTCTACTCTTTCAATCTCAGAAACTTTCATTACTTTCTTTTGAATATCATCACTAGATTCTTTAGAAACTACCGTAACAGTAAACTTACTGTCAAATTTTTCCTCTTCGAGCTGTTCGACAGATGGAATCGATTTTATTACTTCTCCAATATTTTCTAAAATTTCAAAAACCATAAACACTCTTGCTGCTTTTAAGAGACAGTCCTCTCTTAAAGTAACTGTAATTTCATATGCCTCAAAACCTTGTTCTTTTGATTGTTGAAGAACAGTATACTCAAATTCATCGTAGTTGCTCTTCTTTGTTGGTGGCGATTCTACACTTGTAGTGGCAGCAATTTCAGCTTTTGCTGCCTGTAGTGGGCTTTCACCTTTTTCAATTAATAATAATTTCTCAACAGCTTCTGAAACATCTCTTTTTCCATCTCCCCCATCAGCAATCGATTGAATCATTGCTTCAAGGTCATCAACAGCTAGAAACACAACATCAAGAATCTCTGGATTAAACGTAATCTTATGGTTGCGAATCGCATCAAGCACGTTTTCCATCTTATGAGTGAGATTTGCTAAATCCTCATACCCCATCGTTGCCGACATTCCTTTTAATGTGTGAGCAGAACGAAAAATTTCATTGACAATTGTTAAATTATCTGGATTTTTTTCTAATTCAAGCAAATGTTCATTACATGATTGTAAATGTTCTTTACTCTCTTCAATAAATACTTCTAAATACTGATTCATATCCATATTTTCACACCCCTTTAGTAATCAAACTAAGTTCTTATTATGGTACATTAAACATATTTCATAATTGTTTTGGCAATATTATCAACGTCTTGAATTTCATCAACTAGCTTTGTTTCAGCTGCGGCTTTTGGCATACCATAAACGATCGACGTTTCCTGTGACTCAGCAATCGCCTTCACATCTCCCGTCTTTTTCAAAGTAATTAGGCCATTGGCACCATCCGAACCCATACCAGTCATGATAACTGCAACCTTCAAATAATTCGTCACTTCACTTATTGATTCAAACATGACATCAACAGCTGGTCGATGACCATTTCTCGCTTCTGTTTGGTCAAGTTGGATGACAAGGTTATTTCCAGTTTGTTTTACTTTTAAATGGTAGCCTCCTGGTGCTATGTATGCGGTTCCTTTGCTGATGACTTCACCTTCTTCCGCTTCTTTCACACTTATCTTGCACAATGAATTAAGGCGAAGAGCTAAAGACTTTGTAAACCCTGCAGGCATATGCTGAACAATGAGAATAGCAGCATCAATATGTGCAGGTAATTTAGTAAGCACTGATTGCAGAGCTCTTGGTCCCCCAGTCGAGGTTCCAATACAAACAAGCTTATTAGAATGACTCCCTACTTTTGTCCTAGTTAGATTGGAAGATTTCTCTAAATCTATCTTACTATAATAATCATCTTGTTTAATAGTAAAATTTCGATCAGATGATAAATTAATCAACTGTTTTTTATTTACTTTACTTGCTAAGATTACTTTTTTTATTAAATCCTCCTTAATTTTATGCAAATCAAGCGATATAGAACCTGAAGGCTTTGCAATAAAATCAATAGCACCATGCTGAATTGCAGCCATTGTATCATTCGCACCTTCAGTTGTTGAGCTTGACAGCATAACAATCGGGACTGGATAATTTTTCATTATGTATTTTAAAGCTTCTAGGCCATTTAACATAGGCATTTCAACATCCATCGTAATAACATCTGGTTTTAATTCTAGGAGCTTTTTAATTCCGTCTTCTCCATTTCTTGCTGTTCCGATTACTTCGAGTCTTGGGTCTTCAGAAAGAAAATTAGAAATTAGCTTTCTCATAAAGGCTGAATCGTCAACTACAAGTACTGTAATTTTCTCCATGCTGATACCTACCTTTCAAAGAGAAATTGCTTTAATTTTGAAATAAAGCGATTGCCAGATGCGACAGGTTCATGATTGAAATGCCTCTGCTCATATCGTTCAGTAATTTCTAATACTGCTTTCGAAGCAGGA
>JAEWDX010000390.1 GCA_023389895.1 Bacillota bacterium | reverse complement strand
CGACTATCCTTATACAGGACTGTTGCTAAAGGCATTTTCACATTATTTAGAGCCCATTCCCCTCTTAGTTGAAGCTTAGCTGTCAATTGTTCAGGAGTAAATTTACCTTTGCTGTAATTTATCTGACTTGGGATGTCAATTTGCGCAGCTTTTTTACCATCAGGAGTAGTAATCATGGAAACTCCTGTAGAAGGAATAAGCGAAATCCCCTCAGGAAGCGGCTGGATAATTTTGATTCCAGATATTATTCCACTCACCTTTTTATCGACTAATCCAAATGGATTTAATGAATAATTCACTTTAAATTCATTGGATTTTTCCGTTGAGCCTGATACTTTTATTAAGTTATCTAGTGTATTTATTGTCCCCTCTAAGCTCATTTCACCTTTAAAACTCGGTGGTGCATCTGCTTTCACTTCGATCGTTACAGGCCCATGATTTTTAGTGATTAACTTTCCATTTAAATCCCTATAGTTCATGATTATATTATCAAATGTATAAGTGCCAATTTCAGAAAAACTAAGCGGCAATGTAAGGTCGATTGGCTGAGTAACATTTTGATTGATTGGGAATTTAAAATTGAATTTCATGCTCGCTTTATTGCCATTTAGTGTAGCACCCGAGCCATCTAACAATTTTACTTTTCCATTAAATTTACCTAAATCAACTTCAACGTCACCGGTAATTGAAGGTGTATCCATATCTTCAGAAATCTCACGAAAAATCGTAGAAATATTATCCTGGCTTGCTTGACGTGCAGTCACACCAGTAATCGATGAAAGTTTCCGTAAATATTCCATGTCTACCTCTTTATTATTACCAAAACCAATCGAGTACAGTTTAATATTTTGTCCAGCTAATAATTGTGCTCGATTTTCTCCATGTTGTCTAATTGCTTTTATCGTATCATTCAAATTAATATCTTTATTATAAGTAACTCCATCATACTTAAAATACACTTTCTTACTCAAATTCGGACTACTTCCGTATAGCTCATAGTTAACAAGTACTTCTTCAGTAACCGTCTTTCCCCACCAACCACAATTTGTACAGTTGAAAGTCAATACTTCCTTATTTTTTGAAAAGGTTGGTTCTCCATCTGTCATAAAAAGAATATATTTATTATTCTTACTTCCTTTAAACATTTCAAGTGCTTTTTCAAAGGATTGTGTATAGTTTGTGCCGCCTTCAGCAGACAGACTGTTTGCTTTCTTCTTAATCTCATCCAATCCTTTTTGGACATCAACAGGCCAAAAATACACGCTGCTTTCAACATCACTGCCAAACGGAATAAAAGCAAAGTTATCATTTGAACCAGCATTTTCTTTAAAGAAATCGACTGCCTCTGTCATTGCATCCTTGGCACTTTGAAACTTCTTCGGATTTTTCCCTAACTCGTTCATCGATCCTGATTTGTCAAAAATAAAGACAACATCAATCGGATCACGATTCGCATTTGTTGCTTTACCTTTAGGTGTTAAGTGAATATCGAGACTTCCTTCTGCATTGCTGTCTTGCGGTTTTACAATTTCATTTTGTGATGGTATGACATTAAAGTCAATTGATGAAATATCGCTTTCTTTTGCTAAAGCTGCATGTGAGGAAAATGTAAATTGACAAATGAACAGAAATACTATTAAAACAATTTGCAATTTTCTATTGTTTTTCAAGTTATCTCCTCCTCGTGAGTCTTTCATACTATCAGTATACCAATTTATTCTATTTATTCCATCTTTAATTGTTAACATTATGTAACATTTATGATTTTTATCACAGAGAATCATTAATCTGCCTTCTCCCGTTGACAAAAAAAAAGCAAACAAAGTCCAGAAAAATTAAACTATGGTTTAAAGAGCATAAAACGTTCTATAACAAAAGTAGCACAGGATCATTAGCTGTTATTTCACATACTCCGCCACCCGATTCCTCCCGGCTCTTTTTGCACCGACATAGAGGGCCCGGTCAGCATGGCGAAGGAGTGAGATTGGATCTTCTGCATCTTGTGGAGCTGCTGCGACTCCAATTGAAGCGGTAATATTAACTTTAATATTGCCGATTTCATTTTCTAAATGCTGTTTAAGGATGAAGGAATGAAGGGCAATTGAATATCTGATTTCCTCTGCCAGTTTAAGTGCTGCTGTTTTATTCACATTTGGCAGCAAAATGACAAATTCCTCTCCACCATAGCGGGCAACTGTACCTACTTCCGGAATCATCTTTGTTAATGCACTTGCGAGCTCACAGAGGATTTCATTGCCACTTTGATGGCCGTATGTATCATTTACAGACTTAAAATGATCAATATCAAGAATGATGAGAGATAATTGCGTGATTTCACGATTGTTTAATCTTGTAAATTCACGATTTAAAAGGTTTTCGAAATAATAGTAATTAAATATTTTTGTTAGGGCACAATGTTCACTCTTTGCCTTAGTCTCCTCATAATGTCGGGCATTTTCCACAGCTATTGCAAAATATGAACAGAGGATCTCAACGATCATCAGCTGTGATTTTTCATATGCCCGTTTTTGTGATGAACCTAAAGTAAGAACGGCAACAACTTCATTATTACGGATCATTGGAATACTTAAAACACTTTCAGCATTTTCAGGCATATAGCCTTTTGAAATATGATGCCATTCTAACCTAGAATTGTATAATGCTGCCTTCCCAATCTCCCAAGAGATTCCACTGATTCCTTCATTTTTTTCAAGGGACCACTTTTCATTAGAACGAACAATTCCTTCTTCTACACGACGAATTAAGACGAGCTTCTCATTATTGACGACATCAAGAATGAACGCAAAATCAACTGTCAGCATCTCAGATACTCTATTAATAAATAGATCAATCACATTGTCAACATGAAGACGTTCTGCTAGTTCATGACCAATTTCAGTAGCCTTTTGTAAACTTGCATTTATTTTTCCACTCGTAAAATAAAGATTTAAAATAATCGAGAGGCTTGCAAATGGAATACTAACGAATAATAGTGAAAGTAAACCAACTTCCTTATATAAAATATAAAGTACAAAACCGATTGGAAAGGTGATGATTGTCGTAACTGTTTCCCAAACGAAGTCTTTCCCAAAATGTTGTTTATTTTTGTTGAGAATGATATTAAAAATAATAATGAAGACATGATTAAATAGGTAGTACAGAACTGGGTAAATGGCGATCATCCAAAAAGATTGATCACCAGGAATTAAACTTGACCCTGTGCTGCCGCCAAGCTTGTAATAAATAAGCCCGCTTAATAAAGACACCCCGAAAAACAGGAGCGAATTAAGCGGTATTCTGAAAAACTGGTCTTTAGCCAATTTTACACTAATAAAGAGAATGATTAACGCCATTTGGGCCATGACGATTTCGACAAACAAACCAAATATTAAAAACACAGCCCATGAAACCCACTGAATTAAAAAAACAGGACTTCCGTTTATAACCATTGGAATAGCTGCCACAAAAGCCATCAGCAGAAAAAAAATAGCAATATCAACTTCAAGTCCATTAATCTGAGGTGGATAATATTGATAAGTTAGCCATAATCCTACTGGAAGAATTAGCAGCCATACTATGAAAATAGCAATTTTTTTCCTTAAACTTACCCTCATCCAACCCCTCCTCTCATTATCTAACACACACAAAATCCAGTAGCAAGAAATTTCCATAGTTCTATAGTCACGCTATAATAGTATCAAATTTACTAAATATTGTCACATATCATTTTCCAAACATTTCAATAAAAATGGCTTAATCATTGATAGAAAATAGAGAGAGCCCGTTATAACAAGGATTTCATTCTGTTTCAAATCGGATAATTTTTCTTGTATCGTCCTCTGCCAATTTATTCCATAATGTCTGTTTTCATTTCTACTTAATTGAAATAAATCCTCCGCTTTCGCTGCCCTTGGATAATCAAAATCAACAAAAGTTATTTCGTTAGCCATTCTATCTAAATTCATGATCATCTTATCAAGTTTTTTATCAGCAAGCGCTGCGAAGACAAGATTTATTTTCTTATCATCATATCTCTTTTCAAGTTCTGATACTAAGGCAGCTACCCCTTCTTCATTATGAGCACCATCAATAAGGACTACTGGCTCTAGTGAAAGAATTTCGAAACGTCCTGGCCAATATGCCTTCTTCAGCCCTGCATAAATATGCTCATTCTCAATTAAAATGGAAAAATATCTTTTCAAAATTTCAGCACCCATAACAGCTAATGAGGCATTTTCAATCTGATGCTTTCCTGCCATTGAAATTTCAAGATTAGGTAATTCACTAAAGGGTGTCTTTTCTGTAAATATTTCACCTGCCGCAGTAGACGAATAATTTTCCAAGGAAAATTTGCTGTCAAGTAAATAAAAAGGTGCCTTGAGCTCATTTGCTCTATTCCTTATTACTTCTATTGCTTCCTTTTGCTTTACAGCTGAAACAATAGCGGTCCCAGACTTGATAATCCCCGCTTTTTCGAAGGCAATTTTTTCATAAGTATCGCCAAGAATGGCGGTATGATCTAGTCCAATATTCGTAATGATCGACAATATTGGATAAATAATATTGGTTGAGTCATAGCGTCCGCCAAGCCCTACTTCAAACAAAGCAATGTCTACTGGCTGTCTATAACCAAAATATTGCATTGCCATTGCTGTAATAATCTCGAATTCAGTTGGGCCGCCTAATTCACTTTTTTCTAATTCTACAGACAGTGGATATATATCATTTGCCAGCGCAATAATTTCTTCATCCTTAATCGGGCTGCCATTAATGGAAATTCTCTCATTAAATTGTTCAAAATAGGGAGAAGTAAAGGTTCCAACCGAATATCCTGCCTCTTCAAGAATCGACCGAAGATAAGTTACAGTCGAGCCCTTTCCATTTGTCCCACCAATATGGACTGATTTAATTCTTTTCTCAGGGTGATTAAGCTTTTCCATCATCCATTCCATTCTTTTAAGCCCTGGCTTAATTCCAAGTCTTAGCCTAGAGTGTATCCATGTAACTGCATCTTCATATGTTGTAAACATGCTAATGCCTCCTAAAAATTCTAGCACATGCCGATATGTAGTTTTTCGATAAAATACGATTAAAAGAAGACGAACCCTTAAACAGAATTCGCCTTCCTTATAGAATTTACGACATACAGAACAAGGAAAACTTCGTTAGCGATACATCGCACGACCAAATGAGAAGCATTTGGGAGGACGTGGCGCTCTTAGTCGGCCTGCCCTTTTAATTCTTTAATTCGCGCTTCAACAGCGGCTCTCTTTTCACTATAGTCCTTTTCTTTTGCCTTTTCTTCTTCAATCACCTTTTCAGGGGCCTTCTTCACAAACCCTTCATTACTTAGTTTCTTCTGAACACGCTCGACTTCTTTATTCAGTTTATCTAATTCTTTTTCGAGTCGAGCGATTTCCTCATCAATATTGATGAGCCCTTCAAGTGGAAGAATAATTTCTGCACCTGTGACAACAGCAGTCATCGCTTTTTCTGGGATTTGCACTTCAGTTCCAATTGTCAACTTTTCCGAATTACAGAAGCGCTCAACATAGCCGCGATTTTTTTCTAATATACTCATTACTTCGCTATCTTTTGCTTTAATTATCATTTTGATTTTCTTACTCATTGGTGTATTTACTTCTGCACGGCTATTGCGAACAGACCGAATGATCTCGACTAAAAGCTTCATTTCATTTGCAGCCTCATGATCCGTGTATTCGTCAACAACAGCTGGCCATTTAGCGATGGTAATCGATTCCCCTTGATGAGGGAGGTTTTGCCAAATTTCCTCCGTTATAAATGGCATGAATGGGTGTAGAAGACGCATCGTATTGTCTAAAACATACGCTAAAATAGAGCGCGTTGTTTTCTTTGCAGCTTCGTCATCACCATAGAGAGGAAGCTTCGCCATCTCAATATACCAATCACAGAAATCATCCCAAATAAAGTTATAAAGGACACGTCCTACTTCCCCAAACTCATATTTATCAGATAATCTTGTTACCGTTTCGATTGTTTCATTTAAGCGTGTTAATATCCATTTATCGGCAACCGATTTTTCACCTGTTAAATCAATTTCCTCAAAAGCTAATCCATTCATATTCATTAAAGCGAAGCGAGAAGCATTCCAAATTTTATTCGCGAAGTTCCATGTTGCTTCAACCTTTTCCAGGCTGAAACGCAAATCCTGACCCGGAGAGCTGCCAGTCGAAAGGAAATAACGCAAGGAGTCCGCCCCATATTTATCAATTACCTCCATTGGGTCGATCCCATTTCCGAGCGATTTACTCATTTTCTGTCCTTGTTCATCACGAACTAATCCATGAATTAATACATCTTTAAATGGACGCTGATCGGTAAATTCAAGACTTTGGAAGATCATTCTTGATACCCAGAAGAAAATAATATCATAGCCTGTTACGAGTGCATTTGTTGGAAAATAGCGCTTATAATCAGTTGCTTCTACATTTGGCCAGCCCATCGTTGAAAACGGCCATAATGCAGAGCTAAAC